>NZ_JAWIRR010000003.1:75446-135958 GCF_036320065.1 Stenotrophomonas sp. SMYL8 | reverse complement strand
GGGGGCGGGCCGGGGGCGGGCTGTGGGTTCTGGGTGGGGGGGGTGTGGGGCGGCCGGCCAGCGGCCGGCACTACCCCGTGGCGGAGCCGCTGCCTCAGCGCAGCTGGCTTTCGGCGAATTCCCAGTTGACCATCTGCCAGAACGCGTCCAGATAGCGCGCGCGATCATTCTGGTAGTCGGTGTAGTAAGCGTGCTCCCATACGTCGCAGCACAGGAGCGGGGTGCTTTCGCCGGTCAATGGCGTGCCGGCGTTGCGGGTGGCCTGCAGGCCCAGCTGCCCGCCCGGATGCTGCACCAGCCACACCCAGCCCGAGCCGAACAGGCCCAGTGCGGTGCGGTTGAATTCCTCGCGCAGGCGCTGCACGTCGCCGAACTGGCGCTTGACCAGCTCGCCCAGCCGCCCCTGCGGCTCACCGCCGCCGCGCGGGCGCAGGCACTGCCAGTAGAAGCCATGGTTCCAGGCCTGTGCGGCGGCATCGAACAGCGTGCCCTGGGCGTGGCGGACGATCTCTTCCAGCGACGCTTCCTCCCACTCGGTGCCGAGGATGCCGGCATTGACCGCATCCACATAGGCGCGATGGTGGCGGCCGTGATGCAGTTCCACGGTCTGTGCGGACAGGTGCGGCTGCAGGGAGCCGGGAAGGTAGGGCAGGGCAGGCAATTCGACAGGCATGGACAGGTTCGTGGCCAGGGGGCGGCGGCAGCCGGTTCCATCCGCTTACAATGGCGGCTACCGTGGGCAGTCTAGCCGACCATCACGGTCGGTTTGTCCGGCGAAGCAAGGAGTGTGGTTGTGGCGGTAATGCAGCAAATCCAGGCCGAGGTCGATCGTTACCCGCTCGTGCTGTTCATGAAGGGCACCCCGCAATACCCGATGTGCGGCTTCTCCAGCCGCGCCGTACAGGCATTGATGGCGGCCGGCGCGGTCACCCTGCGCACCGTCAACGTGCTGGAAGAGCCCGAGATCCGCGCCAACCTGCCGCGCTTTTCCAACCTCCCGACCTTCCCGCAGCTGTTCATCAACGGTGAGTTGATCGGCGGCTGCGACATCGTGCTGGAGCTGTTCGAAGCCGGCGAGCTCAAGCGCATCGTCGAAGAGGCAACCCAGGGATGAGTGCCTGGCCATCGACGTCACCGACCGACGGGGCGCTCGATGGCCGCCCGTTGCAGGATCGCGTGGTGCTGGTTGCAGGCGCCGGCGGTGGCTTGGGCAGTGCGGCGGCCGTTGCGGCCGCAGCGGCCGGCGCCACCGTGGTCCTGCTGGGCCGCAAGCCGCGCCGCCTGGACCGTGTCTACGCCCAGGTGCAGGCTGTCGGCCCGGAACCCCTGCTGTACCCGTTGGATCTGGAAGGCGCAGGCCCCGACGACTATGCCGAGCTGGCCCAGGCCCTGCAGCGCGAGCTGGGGCGGCTGGACGGCCTGCTGGTCTGTGCCGCCCACTTCCCGGGCCTGACCCCGTTCGAGCTGGCTGACCCAGCCAGTTTCGCCCGCGCGGTGCACGTTACCTTGACCGCGCCGGCCTGGCTGGCCCAGGCCTGCCTGCCACTGCTGCGGCAGCGCGAAGATGCGGCGCTGGTGTTTGCGGTCGATGCCCCCGACCGGGTCGGGCAGGCTTACTGGGGCGGTTACGGTGTGGCCCAGCATGGCCTGCGTGGCCTGATCGCCAGCCTGCACGACGAACTCGGCCGCAGCCCGGTACGCGTCAGTGGCCTGTACCCCGGCCCACTGCGCACAGCCCTGCGGGCCCGGGCGTATTCCGTAGACCAGGACCCGGCCGCCCAAGGCCCGGAGGCCGCCGCCGCTGCGGCCGTGACCCTGTTGTCCGGTGCTGGCGCCACCTGGCGCGGCCGGATTCTCGATGCCAGCGGGGCGTTCCCGGCCGAGTGAGTGCTAGGGAAAGGCGGAGTGAAGAACCCGTCACGATTGCGTTGCGATCGGGTGCCGTTTGTCGCACAACCGTCACATTGATGGCGTAGCGTGTTAATCTAGTGTTAACCGTTGTGGCTTCCTTCAGCCAAGCGGTAGGGAACCCCAGATAAATGTCCGACCAGCCACCCGCAGGGCTGTTTGGATGCGCTTTTTTTCCGCCATCGCCAACTCGCATCGAGGCTACCGAAAAATGACCCACCCACTCCGGATGTCCAAGCTCACCCTTGGTCTCGTGGCTGCGCTCGCCGCCGCTCCCGCCTTCGCCCAGAGCACCTCTGCCGGTGTCGGCGGCCAGGTGATGTCCGCCGCAGGCCAGCCTGTGGTCGGCGCTGAAGTCACCATCACCCACACCGAGTCGGGCACCGTTTCGCGTGCCACCACCGATGCGTCGGGTCGCTACAACGCGCGCGGCCTGCGCGTGGGTGGCCCGTACACCATCACCATCACCAAGTCCGGTGAAGGCACCAAGACCGAAGAAGGTGTCTTCCTGAACCTGAACCAGGTCAACACGGTCAACGCCAATCTGGGCGGTGACCTGGCCGCGACCAACCTGGACGCCGTGAACGTTGTCGCCACCGCCGGCGGCCTGGACCTGTTCAGCGCCACCAAGATGGGCAGCGGCACCAACGTGACGCGCGAAACGATGGACGCGCTGCCGTCGGCCAACCGCAACATCCAGGACTACATCCGCCTGGATCCGCGCATCTCGCAGGTCAGCAAGGCTGACGGCGCGATCTCGGCCGGTGGCCAGAACACCCGTTACAACGCCATCCGCATCGACGGCATCAGCGCCTCCGATCCGTTCGGCCTGGGCTCCAACAACCTGCCGACCGAGCGTCAGCCGGTGTCGATGGACGCCATCCAGGAAATCAACATCGACCTGGCCAACTACGACACCACCATCGCTGGTGGTACGGGTGCGGTGATCAACGCCGTGACCAAGTCGGGTACCAATGAATTCCACGGCACCGTGTACGGTTCGTACCGCGACAAGGACATGGTCCGTTCGCGTCTGGAAGGTGATCGTACGGACTTCAACGGCTTCAAGGACGAGAAGACCTACGGCATGACCTTCGGCGGCCCGATCGTCAAGGACAAGCTGTTCTTCTTCACCAACTACGAAAAGTACGAGCGTAGCGGTGGCGGCGTCAGCCTGAGCGAAAGCCCGTACAACAAGGATCCGGCGAAGGGTGGCATCAGCGACGCCGACATCTCGGCCGTGCAGAAGCGCATGGCGGAACTGGGTCATCCGGTGGGTAGCGTCAGCGACCTGAACAACAAGACCGAGATCGAAGAGTACGCGGTCAAGCTGGACTGGAACATCAACGAGAACCACCGTGCGGCCCTGCGCTACAACAAGATGAAGCAGGACGTCGTCCGCTTCCCGCAGGTCAGCAGCAGCGCACTCTCGCTGAGCGATTTCTGGTACACCCAGCCGACCCAGTACGAAACCTGGATGGGTGAGTTGTTCAGCGACTGGTCCGAGAACTTCTCGACCGAGTTCAAGATCTCGCACAAGGACTACTCGTCCAACCGTGTCGCTGCCTCGCACCTGCCGCAGATGCGCGTCCGTTTCGGCAACAACTCGCTGTACCTGGGTACCGAGCAGAACACCCACACCAACCTGGTCGAATCGAAGGAACTGAGCGCCTTCGGTGCCGGTACCTGGTACGTCGGTGACCACACCATCAAGTTCGGTTTCGATTACACCGACAACGACCTGATGAACTTCTACGGCCGCAACCTGTACGGCGCGTATGACTTCCGTGACCTGGCCTCGTTCCTGAAGGGCACCGCGAACGGCTACCAGCTGCGCGTTCCGCGTCCGGGCGGCAGCCTGGATGACATTCCGGCCAAGTTCCATCTGAAGAATACCGGTCTGTTCATCCAGGATACCTGGGCGGTCAACTACAACCTGAGCCTGATGTTCGGCGTCCGCGTGGACATCCCGGACTTCACCAGCCAGACCAAGTACAACGCCGACATCCAGACGCTGTATGGTTACAACAACACCAAGCTGGTGGACAAGAGCCTGATCCAGCCGCGTGTCGGCTTCAACTACACCTTCGACAGCGATCGCCCGACCCAGCTGCGAGGCGGCGTGGGCCTGTTCGGCGGCGCTGCCCCGAACGTGTGGCTGGCAGGTGCTTACCAGAACACCGGCCTGAACTACGTCGAGTACAACGTTCCGGGTAATCCGGGTGGCTTCAGCGTCGATGCCGACAATCCGTTCATTCCGGACCCGTCGCGTATCGTTGCGCGCCAGAACGTCGACATCATCAACCCGGGCACCCGCCTGCCGTCGGTGTGGAAGGCCAACCTGGCCTTCGATCACGAACTGCCGTGGTACGGCATCGTGGCATCGGCCGAACTGCTGTTCACCAAGGTCAAGGATGGCCTGTACTTCGAACGCCTGGACCTGACCGATGGCAAGGGCAATGGCCCGACCTTCGTGTCCGCACAGGACGGTCGTGAGATCTACTGGAACGACAAGGGCCTGAACCAGGCCAACAGCAAGATCGACAACCGCAGCGGCGACAACCTGGGCATGGAGAACGGCACCAACGGCGTGCTGAACCGCAACTACCGCCCGAACAACATCGGCGACGTGCTGCTCCTGCGCAACACCAACAAGGGCCGTGGCAGCCAGGCGACCTTCTCGCTGGCCAAGCCGCTGACCGAGAACTGGGGCTGGTCGCTGGGTTACACCTACACCCAGTCGAAGGAAGTGAGCCCGCTGACCAGCTCGCAGAACACCTCGAACTGGAACAACACCCAGATCCTGAACGCCAACGAGAACATCGCGTACAACTCGCGCTATGCGATCAAGGACCGTATCACCGGTACTCTGGAGTGGAAGCACAACTTCTTCGGTGACAACGCCACCCGCGTCGGCCTGTTCTATGAAGGCCGTTCGGGCCGTCCGTACAGCTACGTGTTCTACAACGATGCCAACGGCGACAGCGCGATCGGCAACGACCTGTTCTACGTGCCGAAGGGCCCGGGCGACGTGCTGTTTGTTGGCGGCGCAGACATGGAGAAGAAGTTCTTCGACTGGCTGGCGCAGAATCCGGAACTCGATGCTTACCGTGGCAGCACCGTGCCGGCCAACCAGCACCGCGCCAAGTGGGTCAACAGCTTCGATGTCCGCATCAGCCAGGAGTTCCCGGGCTTCGCGAAGACCCACAAGGGTGAAATCGCGCTGGACATCATGAATGTCGGCAACCTGCTCAACAAGAAGTGGGGCCTGATCGACGACTACGGCTTCTACGCCACCCGTCGCGTGGGCAACTTCGCAGGTATCGATCCGGCCACCGGCAAGTACGTGTACTCGTTCACCGGTGCGGATGATTCCTCGGTCCAGGAAAACAACAACGACAAGGGCAACACCGCCGTGTCGCGCTGGTCGATGCAGCTGACCGTGAAGTACAAGTTCTGATCCATCAGAGCCTGAAGCAGTAAGTGAAAACGGCCGGGGAAACCCGGCCGTTTTCCGTTCATGCGAAAGTCCTTGCAGGTCACCTGGCATCGGCGTAGCATCCGGAAATGTGCGCGGTGCCAACGCCGCCGATGCGGTCCCGGAAAGGCGAACGCGGGAAGCACACATCCAACGGTCGGGCTTCCCGGCCGTTTTGCTTTTTAAGGGGGCGGCAGTACAGTCGGAAACCTTGAAGGAAGCGAAAAATTGGACATGACCACGAACGAAAAATCAGCCCGTGCATTGCCGGTGCAGGACGCGCGGATCTACCCGCGCGGTGGGCTGGATGTGCTGTCGCGGGCCGAAGTGGCTCGCCTGCGCGATGCATCTGCGGGCGGCATGCACGAGCTGCTGCGCCGATGCGCGCTGGCCGTGCTGACCAGCGGCAGTGCCTCTGACGATCCGCGCGCGGCGCGCGATCTGTATCCCGATTTCGACATCCAGGTGGCGCAGCAGGATCGCGGCGTGCGTATCGACCTGGTCAATGCGCCGGCAATGGCCTTTGTCGACGGCGAGATCATCCGCGGTGTCGCCGAACTGCTGTTCGCGGTGGTGCGTGACCTGGCCTACATGGCCATCGAGATGGGCCCGGCCTACGCGGCCGAACTGGAGTCGTCCGAAGGCATCACCAACGCGGTATTCGGCCTGCTGCGCAACGCACGCATCCTCAACCCGGGCGACCCGAACCTGGTCGTGTGCTGGGGTGGCCATTCGATCTCGCGCGACGAATACCTGTACACCAAGCAGGTGGGCTACGAGCTGGGCTTGCGCGGTCTGGACATCTGCACCGGCTGCGGCCCAGGCGCGATGAAGGGCCCGATGAAGGGCGCCACCATTGCCCACGCCAAGCAGCGCCGCACCGTGACGCGCTATATCGGCCTGACCGAGCCGGGCATCATCGCGGCCGAGTCGCCGAACCCGATCGTCAACCACCTGGTGATCATGCCGGACATCGAGAAGCGCCTTGAGGCCTTCGTCCGCATCGGCCACGGCATCATCGTGTTCGCCGGTGGCGTCGGCACCGCCGAGGAAATCCTGTACCTGCTCGGCATCCTGCTGCGCGAGGAAAACAAGGACCTGCCGTTCCCGCTGATCCTGACCGGCCCGACGGTGGCAGCGCCGTACTTCGAGCAGATCGATCGCTTCATCCGCCTGACCCTGGGCGATGCAGCCGCCGAGCGCTACGAGATCGTCATCGGCGACCCGGTGGCGGTGGCAAAGAAGATGGCCAACGGCATCAAGCGCGTGCGTGAGTACCGCCTGGCACAGAAGGACTCGTTCTTCTTCAACTGGTCGATCGAGATTCCGTGGGAGTACCAGCAGCCGTTCGTGCCGACCCACGAGGCAATGGCCGCGCTGGACCTGCACCACGGACGTGCCCCGCACGCGCTGGCGGCCGACCTGCGCCGGGCGTTCTCGGGCATCGTTGCCGGCAACGTGAAGGAAGACGGCATGCGCCGCATCGAGCAGTTCGGGCCGTTCCAGATCCACGGTGACCCGGACATGATGCAGGCCCTGGACGCGCTTCTGCGCGCCTTCGTCGAACAGCGCCGGATGAAGATCTCCGGCGAATACCAGCCCTGCTATCAGGTGCTGGCCTGAGTCTGCGCCGGCGCGATGGGGATCGCGCCGGTACAGGCAGGGGAGGGCGGGTCGTCAAGGCCTTGACGCCCGTCGCCCCGGAATGACCGTTCATCCTGCCGCCGCTTGCCGGTGGCAGGGCGATGGCCCATCGTGGCCATCAACACGCTGGGGAGCGTCCAATGTCTTTGCGCCGGCAAAACGGCTTTACATTGATCGAGTTGATGGTCACGTTGACCGTCTTCGTGATCTTGGCGTCGATCGCCTATCCCAGTTTCCGCGGAATGATCCGCTCGAACCGCCTGGCAACCGCCAACAATGAACTGATTGCCCTGACAGGCCTGGCGAGAGGCGAAGGCATCCGCAACAGCCGTGGTGGTGGTGTCTGTGGCAGTACCGATGGCACCGGTTGCGATGGCGAATGGTCCAAGGGTGTCCTGGCCTGGTCGGATCTCGATGGAGATGGCCAGTTGGGGGGCACCGATACCGTGTTGCGGTTTTCGCAGGGCAACCCGCAGTTGAGTGTGGTGGGGCCCGCGGGTGCGACCATCGCGTTCGACGGTCGCGGCCGTCGCAGGGCGGCTGCGGACCAGACGCTGGTGCTGTCGCCGGATACCTGCAAGACCGGTGAGCCCAAGAGTACATTGACGATCAACCAGTCCGGTCAGGTCCGGGCGACCAAGGGGACCTGCTCATGAGCCGACGCAAGCTTGCCGGCCCGCGTTCTTCGCAGGGTGGTTTCAGCCTGATCGAGGTGATGGTGGCCATGCTGATCCTGGCGTTCGGCCTGCTGGGCTTCGCCTTGCTGCAGACCACCAATGTCCGCTTTGTGCAGAGCGCGAATTATCGTACCCAGGCCACCAATCTGGCCAATGACCTGATCGAACTGATGCGTGCCCAGCGCACCGATACCCTGGCCGGAGGTGCTTACTCCGCCGCTTCGTTCTCGGCCGGCTCGGTGACCGCGAAGGGCGCGTGCGCCTGGCCAACCGGTGCCGCGGTGACACCGAAGACCAATGTCGCGCGATGGCAGTGCGAGGTCGTCAAAACGCTTGGCGAAAAGGCCAGCGCGGAGGTGAAGTTCACCCAGAGTACCGGTCAGGTAAGCGTCGCGATCACGTGGGGAGACCAGCGCTGGGACCCCGAGAATCCCGACAGCCTGACCACCTTTGGCTTGACCACTTTCCTGTGAACGTGCCCATGAGTCCGTCTTCGCGAATCCGCGGCTTGTCGCTGATCGAACTGATGATCGCCATGGTCATCGGCCTGGTGTTGATGCTGGGTATCACCCAGATATTCATTGCGTCCCGCGCGGCTTCGCGCCTGTCCGAGGGCGCTGCCCGGACCCAGGAGAATGCCCGTTTCGCGTTGGATTTCCTGCAGCGTGACCTGCGTATGGCCGGGCACTTCGGCTGCGTGAACGACCAGGCACATGTGATCAAGAACACGGGCGATGTCCGCTACAACCTGGGAATCGCTTCCGGCAGCGGTGATCCTCTGGACTTCTCTGTACCGGTACAGGGCTATGAAGCTGCCGGCACCGCGCCGACCAACACCCTGACCCTGGGCCGGGCATGGAGTGCCGCAGGCTCGGTGCCCAAGAGCATCACCGATCTGAAGCCGAAGCCGCTGCCCGGCAGCGACATTCTCGTGTTGCGGCTGCTGAGCCCGGAGGGAGCCGTGCTTGCCTCGGCAAGCGTGGACGGCACCGCTACCACGTTGACCGTGTCCAGCGACGGCATGGCGCGTCTCAAGGCCAATGCCGCGGGTACTCCCACCGTATTCGCGCTTGCAGATTGCACCCGCGCCGACGTGTTCTCAGGCGCCATCACAGGTTCTACGGTAAAGGTGGACAAGGTCGACCTGACGGGTTACTCGGTCAACAACGCAATGACCATGCTGTACCGCGCCGATGGCCTGGTGTACTACATCGCGACCAACGGCAACAACGAGCCATCGCTGTTCAGGGCACGTGCCAATGGCGCAGGTGGTTATGGCACGGGCGAGGAGCTGGTGGAGGGCATCGAGAACATGCAGGTCCTGTATGGCCTGGATGCGACGACCGATATCGCCCTGGCCACGCCGCCGACTGGGCGGATCGTCGATCAGCGCGTAGCCAGTAGTGTCAGTACCGCTACCGATGCAACGGCAACCGCCGCGTGGCGACGTGTCGGCATGGTGCAGGTCGGTCTGCTGTCCAGGAGTCCGCAGCGTGCTTCGGCCGAAGCACCGGGTGCGGCCGACAACTATCTTGGAGTGCTCGGGGTGACCATCGCGCCGGGTGATCCCTATGACCAGCGTCATCGCGGGGCCTATGAAGTCTCCGTTGCGCTCCGCAACCGCCTGTTCGGGAACTGACGACCATGCGACCAATCACTCGCTTTTCGCGCCGCCCCTTTTCTGGTCCTGCCCGCGAGCGTGGTGCGGTGCTGTACATTTCGCTGATCCTGTTGATTCTGCTGGCCCTGCTGGGAGTGATAGGCATGCAGGTGGCAGGCATGCAGGAGCGCATGGCATCGGGCTACCGCGCTGGTAGCTTGGCGTTCCAGAACGCCGAGGGGGCTGCGCGTGGGGCGGAAAATGCAGTCGAGAAAATCGCCAACCGACAGTCAGCGGGTGACAACCCGATGGTCAGTTCCGCCGACATCGATCAACGCTGCGACGATGGTTTCGATCCGTCCGACTGGGTGGCCAAGACCAAGCTGGGCAGCAAGCCGGCGGTGAAGGTCCGGCAGATCCAGGGCTGCATCCAGGGAGAGGGGGCGCTGGACATGGGAAAGCCACTGGAGACAGCAACGCCGGTTTACCAGATCACGACGTATGCCAGTGATACGACTTCCGACGCGACGTCGCGTTCGGCGGTCGATACCGTATTCAAGCTGTGAGGCTGGGGAGCCCATGAACACGCGCAATCGCAGAATCCTGGCAGGCGTTGGCCTTGCCGTCCTGGCCGCCGGCGGCTATCTGGTGCATACGCTGATGGCGGCACAGGCGCAGGGGGTGTTGGCCCAGGAGCCGATGAACGTTCAGGTGCAGACGCCGCCGGCGTTCATCATGGCGGTAGACGACTCCAACTCGATGACCTTTGAGCGCATGTTTCCAGGGGGCGATGGGCGTCTGATCTTCAACTCGTCAACGGGCAGCTTCTTCAACAATGATGGCAGCTTCTACAGTGTTGGCCGTGATTGCACGAGCAGCTCGGTCGATTGCTATCTTTATCTGTATCCACATTCCGATTACAACGAACGCTATTCGTACGGCCGTGCGATTCCGCCATTGGACATCTTCGGGTTCGCACGTTCGCACGTCTACAATGCGAGCTATTACAACCCTGCTGTCACCTATAAGCCATGGATAAAGGCTGACGGGACACGCTGGGCCGACGCAGTCCTTGACAAGGTGCGCGTTGACCCTCGCGCCGGATTTGCGGGCAATCTTCAGTTGTACAACATGCTGGCGACCCGTGAGTCGAGTTCAGAGGGTTTCCAGTTCGTTGACGGAATGCGGATTCCGAATCTCGCCGGCACCGGTAACGAGTATTACCGGAGCGGCAGCTGGCGTACGGCTGCGCGGGATATCAGCTCCGCGGTTCAGTATGGTGTGAAGTACTTCCCGGCGACGTTCTATCTTCCAGAGAATGCGCCCGCTCCCTATGGCTACAAGAGCGACGATGCCAATCGCCCGGTGATCGCAGGTGCTTGTGGTCCAAAGTGCAATCTTCGTCGTTACCAGATCAAGAGCGAAAACTACAATATCGACGGGGCGTACGGTCTGGCGATCCAGAACTTCGCCAACTGGTTCCAGTATCACCGCAATCGCACGCTCGCCATCATCGGTGCATCGACGGAGGCTCTGTATGGCGTCGACAACATGCGCGTGGGCTACTTCACGATCAATGTCCTGAAAGACGTGAAGATGCATGATCTGGTGACCAATCGAAGCGATCTGTACGAGCAGATATACGGCCTGAAGCCGATCAGCGGCACGCCCAACCGTCGCGCGGTGGAGTACCTGGCAGAACAGTTCCGACGTACTGATGATGGCGCGCCGGTGATGCGGGCGTGCCAGCGCAATGGTGGCATGTTGTTTACTGACGGCTACACCAACTCCGGTAATGTGCCGAATGGAACGTTTGGCAATGCCGATGGGGTCAATACCACCGATCTTCCCAGCGTTCCATTCGCGGATGGTTACAGCAATACCATGGCGGACATCACGGCCGCCTATTATTCCGGTAGCAAGACCCCGCTGCGTTCGGGTACCGGATTCGCAAAGGGCCAGGTGCCGGTGGATGAGCGCTGCGCGTCACTGGACAAGAGCAGTGCAGACTGGAAGCGGCTGGATTGCCAGACTGACCTGCATATGAACTTCTACGGCGTGACCCTGGGTGCGCAAGGGCGCATCTATGGTGTCAATCCCGCTGCGACTGCGGACCCTTTCAAGAATCCTCCTGATTGGAACAGCAATCCAGATCCTGCAAAGGTTGACGATGGCACGGTTGTCGACGAAATCTGGCACGCCGCGCTGAACAGCCGCGGTGAGTTCATCAATGCGCAGACGCCCAATGACGTGACGGTTGCAATGCGCCGGGTGCTGGAATCAATCACTGCCGGCAAGTCACCGTCTGGAACACTGGGCATGACCGGCGCCCGCATTGGTGCAGGCTCGCTGTCGGTTACGCCCAGCTACGACATCCGCAATGGTGCGACCGACTGGTCGAGCAAGCTCAAGGCTTCGACCGTCAGGATCACTGGTGAACAGGTCGCTGTGTTCAATGAGGCCTGGGAGGCGTCCGCCAAGCTGTCCTCGAGTGGTCGTCGCATTGTCGCCAACAAGGCGGGCACCGTCGTCGACTTTGGGGCGGGTACGATCAGCCTGACCGACTTGTGCAGCAAGCCGGATGGCAAGTACGCCACGATGCTGGTGTGCAGCCAGGATAAGTTGAAGGACATTGATGCTGACCTGAGCACGGCCATCCGCTATCTGAAGGCGGATGCATCGATGGAAAAGCGCAACGGTGGCAAGTACCGTGACCGCGCGACACCGCTGGGTGACATCGTCACATCGGCACCCGTGGTGAGTTCGCCGATTGACGACTATGGCTATCGCCAGCTTGGTGGAAGCTATGCGGTCAGCTACGCCAAGTATCTCGATACCAAGGCGAAGGGCCGTCGCTACATGGTGTACGTGGGCGCGAACGACGGCATGTTGCATGCCTTCGACGGTGGTATGGGTGCCTCGGGTGAGATGGACAGCAGCGGTGGCACCGAGAGCTTCGCCTATATTCCCGCAACTGCACTGGGCCACATGGCAAACCTGTTGTTCCCCTTCAAGCCGGACAGCAAGGACCAGACCTTCCGTCATCGCTATTACGTCGATGGACCGATCACGGTCTCCGACATTTTGAATGGAAGCACGTGGCAGACAGCGCTGGTCGGCACCGCCGGTGCGGGCGGTCGCTCAGTGTTCGGATTGGATGTGAGTGCTCCGGGTTCCTTCGGCACCGGCGAAGTGTTGTGGGAAATCAATGACATCAATGCGTCGTTGCCCGAGAACGTGCGCAACAACATCGGGTTTGTGCTGGGCAAGCCAGTAATCGTTCCTGTAAAGGAAGGCAACGGCATTGCCTGGAAGGCGATCTTCGGCAACGGCTACAACAGTTTCAGTCGCAAGGCAGTGCTGTTCGTGGTCGACATGGCCACTGGCAGTGCACGGATGATCGAGGCGGCTGAAGGAACTGCTGCAAACGGTATCAGTGGTGACAATGGCCTGGGCAACGTTGTGGTGGTGGATCGTTGGCGAGGCGATAACCAGAACGTGCGTGGCCGGGATGGGCTGGCGGACACCGTCTATGCAGCCGACCAGCGAGGTGCGGTCTGGAAGTTCGATCTGACCGACGGCAAGGACACCGCGTTGTCGACTCCCGTGTTTACCACCCAGGTCAGCCAGGATGCGGGCGGGCGCAATTATCGCCAGCCCATCACCGGCGGCATGACGGCAGCGACCGGGCCGTCTGGTGGCGTGATGCTGTACTTCGGTACGGGCAGCTTCTCGTTCTACTCGGACAAGGACGACAAGACACAGCAGGCGCTGTATGCGGTCAACGACCTTGCTGGAAAGAGCGTTGCGACGACGTTGACGGCTTCCAATCTCGTCCCCTACACGGCCGCCACACCAGCAACCGGCGCGGAGGCGCGCAAGATCGTTGCAGGTACTGCGCCTGCCAATGCGCGTGGCTGGATGGTCAGTCTTCCCACAACCAATGGAGAGCGGTTCGTCGGCAACCCATTGCTCGTCAGCGGCATCATGTTCCTGCCTACGTATGTCCCCAATCTGGAATCCGTGGGTTGCTCGACGAGTGGTTCGAACTGGCTGTTTGGTCTCTCGTCGCTGACCGGCGCGGCCGCGCTGGAGAATGTCCGGGCCGGATCGCCCAAGGGTGAAAAGCCAGCAGCGGGCACGGCAGGTATTCTGCTGAAGAGCGAGGGCACTGCCCCGATCAGGGACGTATCGCTGTCAGTGTTGCCGCGTCTTGGCACCGGCAAGGAGGGCCCGCCCGGGGGCAGCTCGTGCTGGATGGTGGTGGGCGCCGCCGGCAGCCAATCGCTGTATCTGCCCTATCCCTGCGGTCGCCAGTCCTGGCGCCAGCTGCAATGATTCCGATGCAAGGAACCCATCACATGTTTGCTGTCTCCTCGCCTCGTCGTGCGGCCGGCTTCACGCTGATCGAGCTGATGATCGTGGTGATCGTCATCGGCATCCTGGCGGCAATCGCGATTCCCTCCTATCAGAGCTACGTGAGGCGATCGCATCGAGCAGTTGTAAAGGCGGACATGGCCGAGTATGCGCAGCGTGCCGAGCGCTACCACTCAAGCAACAATTCCTATTCCGGATTTGCGTTGCCCAGCAAGGTCTCGCCACGCGAAGGTGGTACGGCCCGCTACAACCTGGCGTACAAGGGGGACGGCACAACCTTCACGATCACCGCCACGCCGCAGGGCACGCAGACCAAGGACAGCTGCGGCAAGCTGAGCCTGGACCAGGCCAACCGCAAGACAGCCGAAGCGGCCCTTTCGGACTGTTGGTAAGTCAGGTGTTGATCTTCCGGTAAACGGTCAGTACAATGCGCCTCCCCGCCCGAATAGCTCAGCCGGTTAGAGCACTTGACTGTTAATCAGGGGGTCGTTGGTTCGAGTCCAACTTCGGGCGCCAGATACTGCAAAAGCCGCGAGAAATCGCGGCTTTTGTTTTTCTTGCGTGGATGTTCAGCAGGGCATGTTGCGGTCCGTGCGTTCACTGCGTGTGCGCCCGCCATTGTTGACAATCAGCTTGCCATGCAGGCGGCTGCCGGCGCAGATGCGCAGGGTCAGATTGGCACCAGGGCTCCGCCCATCGGCCTGGAAAAACAGTTGCGGGCGGCCACTGCTCGCCTGGGCCAGGATCAGGACGTCGGAACGCCCGCGCTGGTGTGTCAATACCATGTCGGATGATGACGGCGATCCTCGGCGGGTGCCGCTCCGGTAGACGATCCAGCCGATGCTCCAGTCGCTGATGCAGTGCAGTCCATCGTCGCTGGCGCACACGCCGATCAGCTCGCGCCGCCTCAGGGCTTCGCTGCGAGCACTGGAAAGACCCGCATGCAGGCTCAATTGCAGGGCATCGGCGCGCTGCCGCAGCAGCAGGGACTGCAGGGAGGGCCAGCCGGCCGCCAGTAGCACGGCCATCACCGCCACGACCGCCAACAGTTCGACCAGATGCATGCCTCGCGGTGCGGTAGGGCTGGGGAAGGGGAGGTGGCGCATGGGTCCAGCCTCCCTTGTCCAGCGCAGGCGCCGCCATCAGGCATCGCCGCGCTCATCTGCCCGAAAACCCCTCAGCGGGCCGTCACTCCATGCCCCGTATACTCACTACTCCCGGGAACTGGCACCATCATGAGCGACCGTTTTGAACTCGTCTCGCCGTACTCGCCGGCGGGCGACCAGCCTGATGCCATCGCGAAGCTGACCAGCAACTTCGAAGCGGGCATCGCCAAGCAGACCCTGCTGGGCGTCACCGGCTCGGGCAAGACCTACACCATCGCCAACGTCATCCAGAACGTGCAGAAGCCGACGCTGATCATGGCGCCGAACAAGACGCTGGCGGCGCAGCTATATGGTGAGTTCAAGGCGTTCTTCCCGCACAACGCGGTGGAGTACTTCGTCAGCTACTACGACTACTACCAGCCGGAAGCCTACGTGCCATCGTCGGACACCTTCATCGAGAAGGACAGTTCGATCAACGAGCACATCGAGCAGATGCGGCTGGCGGCGACCAAGACCCTGCTGTCGCGCCCGGACGCGATCGTGGTGGCGACAGTGTCGGCGATCTACGGCCTGGGCGCGCCGGAAGACTACCTGTCGCTGCGCCTGATCCTGTCCAAGGGCGAGCGCATCGACCAGCGCGACCTGATCAACCACCTCACCCAGCTGCAGTACACGCGCAACGAATACGAGCTGCAGCGCGGTACCTTCCGCGTGCGTGGTGAAGTCATCGACGTGTTCCCGGCCGAGTCGGACAGCGAGGCGCTGCGCCTGGAGCTGTTTGATGGCGAGGTCGAGAAGATCACGTTGTTCGATCCGCTCACCGGCGAGACGCTGCGCAACATGCAGCGCTTCACGGTCTACCCGAAGACCCATTACGCCACCACGCGCGAGCGTGTGCTGGCGGCGATCGAGACGATCAAGGTCGAGCTGAAGGAGCGTCTGGAGCAGCTGTACGCGCAGAACAAGCTGGTGGAGGCGCAGCGCCTGGCGCAGCGCACCCAGTTCGATCTGGAAATGATGGCCGAGGTCGGCTACTGCAACGGCATCGAGAACTACTCCCGGCACCTGACCGGCAAGAACGCCGGCGAACCGCCGCCGACATTGTTCGACTACCTGCCGGCCGACGCGCTGCTGGTGATCGACGAATCGCACGTGACCATTCCGCAGATCGGTGCCATGTTCAAGGGCGACCGTTCGCGCAAGGAGACGCTGGTCGAGTTCGGGTTCCGGCTGCCCTCGGCGCTGGACAACCGGCCGCTGCGCTTCGAGGAGTGGGAAGAGCGCTGCCCGCGCAGCATCTATGTGTCGGCCACGCCAGGCCCCTATGAGTACCGCGAAGCCGGTGACGAGATCACTGAACTGGTCGTACGCCCCACCGGCCTGATCGACCCGGTGGTGGAGATCCGCCCGGTCGGCACCCAGGTTGACGACCTGATGAGCGAGGCCAACGCGCGCATCAAGGCCGGTGACCGGGTGCTGGTCACGACGCTGACCAAGCGCATGGCCGAGAATCTCACCGAGTACCTGACCGAGCACGGCATCCGCGTGCGCTACCTGCACTCGGACGTGGACACGGTCGAGCGCGTGGAGATCATCCGCGACCTGCGCCTGGGCAAGTTCGATGTGCTGGTGGGCATCAACCTGCTGCGCGAGGGCCTGGACATGCCCGAGGTGTCCCTCGTGGCGATCCTGGATGCCGACAAGGAGGGCTTCCTGCGCTCGACCGGCTCGCTGATCCAGACCATCGGCCGTGCCGCCCGCAACGTGCGTGGCAAGGCGATCCTGTATGCGGACAAGATCACCCGTTCGATGCAGGCGGCGATCGACGAGACCGACCGCCGTCGCGCCAAGCAGGTCGAGTACAACGAGCAGCACGGCATCGTGCCGCGCTCGGTGGCGCGTCCGATCACCGACGTGCTGGAAGGCGCGCGCTCCGATGCGGCCGAGAAGGAAGCAAAGAAGGGCAAGGGCAAGGGCAGGCCCGGCGTTGCCGAGGAGGGGAGTGACTATCGATCGCTCAGCCCGGCCCAGCTGGCGTCCCGTCTCAAGGCGCTGGAGCAGCAGATGTACCAGCACGCCAAGGACCTGGAATTCGAGGATGCCGCCCGCGTGCGTGACCAGATCCGGCAGCTGAAGGAAGCGAGTCTGGGCTGAACGCGGCAGTGCAGCATCTTCTTCACAAAAGTGTTGCGCTTCACGGCCGGCATCCGTAATATACGCGGCCTGCACCGACGCAATCGCGGACGTTCAGAAGCAAAAACGGGCGGTTAGCTCAGCGGTAGAGCACTACCTTGACATGGTAGGGGTCACAGGTTCGAACCCTGTACCGCCCACCACGAAGTCCCTGGAAGGGGGCTGTCGTGAACTGCAAAGCCCGGCCCTGGCGCCGGGTTTTTACGTAGCAAGGCCAGCTTTCGGGCGGCAAGAACAAGATGGGCGGTTAGCTCAGCGGTAGAGCACTACCTTGACATGGTAGGGGTCACAGGTTCGAACCCTGTACCGCCCACCACCTGGCTCCCGGCATTGCCGGTGCAGCGGTGGATCACGACGGAAGCCGGCCTTGTGCCGGCTTTTCTCGTTTCAGGCATCGATCACGGTTCCACATGGTCAGCGTTGCACGACCAGGTCTTCGACGCTGATCATCCGCTGCAGCTTCCAGTGACCGTCCACGCGCTCCCAGAGCTGGGCGACGCGAACCGTCGCACCACGCGTGGGCTGGGCAACGCCGGGTTCGTGTTGCAGGGGCTGGTTGGCCAGCCTCAGGACCCGGTCCTGGCGCAGCCGGTAAAGCAGCAGGGAGGGCGAACCGCAATCCTGTCGTACGACGTCCGGCTGCTGGGTTTCGGCAAGCAGGATCTGGCTGCGAAGGGCCTCTTCAGTGGGCCCGTTGCCAGCGCCGAACAGGCTGGAGAGCAGCAGCATCAGGGCAAGCATCGGCATGGCACGGTGCTCCAGCGGGAAAGTGCACGCAGGCTGGCATGACATGTGGGGTGCTGCAGCCGGCCTGCGACGAAGGCCGGAATTGAACCGCCAAAGACGGCCGGGGGGGCGATGAATCCGGGCCGTGCAGGCGTAGACTCCGGTCTACCGCGCAATCGCGCCGTCACTGCAAGGAGCTGCCGCATGAGTGATCACGTTCCGGTTTCCCGGCCCAATCCCATCATCGAACTGCTGTTCGGCGGCAACATGCTGGAGGGTACCTTCAAGGCGGTGATCTGGGTGGCCCTGCTGGCGGCAGTGCTGGCGTGGACCACGTTCCGCTGAGTCTTCCCGCTGCCTGCGGCAGCGGCGGCGTCGCTGGCCTGCGCTCAGGCGCTGAAGGCCTGGCGCAGGCTGCGCAGCGTGGCCTGGCGATGTTCCTTTGCGGTCGCTTCGCCCATCTCCAGTTCCTGCAGGCGCAATCCCACCAGCGTCATCGACAACGCGTAGCCGCGTGCCGCATCGGCAGCACGCGAAAGGCCCAGTGCGCGGCGCGTCAGCGCGTTCACGTGTTCCAGGTCGGGCAGCAGCCCCAGGTAGACGCGCTCGGCGCTGTCCAGGTCGGGGGCACGCAGGATCGCGTGCGCTTCAGCAGCAGGGGAGACGGAGGCCATGGGGGGGTCCTTGTCCGTTGCGGGCGCTCGATCAGAACGAGCGCATCAGGGAAACGAAGGCCGACGTCTGTGTACCGCGACGGGCCATCGGGCTGTCCTTTACTGCATCGCCGAACCACTGGTTGGCGACGACGCCGGTCGCGCGCCACTTCGTGCCCAAGGGCGTGCTGACTGCGATCTGCAGGCTCGGTGATGTCGCGCTGCCCGGGTTGTAGGCGGCAAGTCCCGAGCGCAGCGCTTCTTCGTCGGTGATGCCGTAGTAGTAGTCGAGCAGGCGCGCACTGGAGTGCACCACGCCGACCTTGGGCACCCAGGTGAAGCGACCGGCCTGGATCGGATAGCTGTAGTGCAGGCGCGACTCCATGCCACCTCCGTGCCCGGTGACCTCGCGCATCACGCTGGCCTCGACGATGCCCCAGTCGGCGCTGTACTCACCGTTGATGCCGGCCATGGCCGACATCTGCCGGCTGTGCAGGCGACGCAGCTGCGGATCGTTCACGTCGTCGGTCTTGAAGCGCAGCGTGTAGGGCGTGACTGCCGCCGACAGGCGCAGGCCCTCGCGCTTGTACAGGTACATGCCCAGCGAGCCCGGGCTGGCGAAGAAGCGCTCGCCCTGCCAGGCAATGGACGGTACGACCAGCGGCTTGACGTCGTAGTGGGCGTACGCCCCCGAGGTCGCGCCGGCACTGATACCGGCCTGCACGCCCGGGTTCCGGTCGGCGGCGTGGGTGATCAACGGCAGGCCGATGGCAGCGGAGAACAGCAACGGGCGCAGCAGGGTCGGGGACAGCGACGGCATCGATCAACCACTTTGCGGGGGATGGCTGTGCATGGTGCGGGTACAACATTGTCAGAACATTGCGCCTTCGCAACTGGCACACGAAGACGCCCAAACCTGGCGCCAGGCACTATGATCGGCACCGTTTCCGGTAGCCGAGCCCCTGATGCGCATTCTCCTGGTCGAAGACGATCCCGATCTGTCCCGAGCCCTGCAGTCGGGCCTGGAGCGGCAGGGCGTGGTCGCCGACGTGGTCGGCAGCCTGGCCGAAGCCGCGGTTGCGCTGCGCGAGCCGGTGCATCAGCTGATGCTGCTGGACCGTCAGCTGCCCGATGGCGATGGCGTGGCTTTCGTCGCCACCGCACGCGCGCTGCGCCCGAACCTGGCGGTGATCATGCTGACGGCCAAGGGCAGGTTGTCGGACAAGGTCGAGGGCCTGGATGTCGGTGCCGACGACTACCTGGTGAAGCCGGTGGCGATCGAGGAGCTGATGGCGCGGATCCGTGCTGTCTCGCGGCGGCCCTCGGCGATGGTGACACCGAGCCTGCATCTGGGCCGGCTGGAATTCGACTTCGAATCGCTGCAGGCACAGGTGGAGGGCCAACCGCTGGCGCTGCCGCGGCGCCAGGTGCTGGTACTGCAGGCACTGGCGATGCGCCAGGGGCGCACGGTCACCCGCACGGCACTGGAGGCCGCGGTGTACGGCTTCGACGATGAGATCCAGTCCAATGCGCTCGATGCGCACATTTCCAAGCTGCGCAAGGCGCTGCAGCAGGCCGGGGCGGGCGTTGAAATCCATGTGATCCGGGGCGTCGGCTACCTGCTGGCGGAGGCCTGAGATGGCGCGTCCGACACGTCCGATCCGTTCCATCACGCTGGGGTTGGCCTGGCGGTTGTTCCTGGCGCAGGCCTTCACCGTGCTGTTCGCCGTTGTTGCGCTGATCCTGACCTGGGGCGACAAGGACACCTGGGGCATGGACATGTTCATGGCTGAAGCCGTGGCCAAGGCCGTGCACAGTGAAGGCGGGCGGTTGGTGCTGGACCAGGCGCGCTGGAACAAGCTCGACGCCGAGGCCGGGGGCAACCTCTGGTTCGCGGCGGTCGACGACAAGGGTGTCTGGCTGGAACGCGGCACGATTCCGGCGATCCACGCCCCGCTGCTCGCGCGCCTGCCGACGCTGGGTGCCACCGAACTCGGCTCGCTGGTGCCGCCGTACCTGGACGTGGCGCGGGTCATGATCCGCAAGGAGGACGGGCGGCGCATCACGGTGATGGTGGGTGGGGCGCCGAAGGGCGGGTTGCTGGACGGTGCGCTGATGGTGCTGCGCCTGATCGGGCTGTGGTTTTTCCTGCCGCTGATCGTGATCACGCTGCTGGTCATGCCGACCGTGATCCACCGCGCGATGCGCGGCGTGCGCCGCTCCGCACAACAGGCCAAGGAGCTGGATATCGGCCAGCCGGGGGCGCGTCTGGATGCGCAGCTGGTGTCGACCGAGGTCGCACCGCTGGTGGAAGCCTTCAACGACGCGATCGACAAGGTGCAGCAGGGGTATGCCGCGCGTGACAAGTTCCTCGCCGATGCCGCGCACGAACTGCGGGTGCCGATTGCAGTGGTGCAGGCGCGCCTGTCGCAGTTGCCGCAGGGCGAGCTGAAGTCGCAGCTGCTGACCGACGTGGCGCGGCTCGGTAACGTTGCCGAGCACCTGCTCGACCTGCAGCGACTTGATCGTAATGTCGGCGCACTGCAGCGGCTGGATCTGGCGTTGCTGGTGCGCGAAGCGGCCGCCGATCTGGCGCCGCTGGTGGTGGGTGCCGGTTACGGCTTCGAAGTGGATGCACCCGAGATGCCAGTGTGGATCCATGGCGACAGCCTGGCGCTGGGGCGGGTGATCGCCAATCTGGTGCACAACGCCATCGTCCACGGCGGCGGACGCGGCACCATCTGCGTGCGCCTGGATGCACGTGGCCTGCTGGAGGTCAGCGACCAGGGCGCCGGTATTCCGGTGGGCGACCGTGAAGCGATCTTCGAGCCGTTCCATCGTCTGCGCGCAGCGGGTAGCGGTAGTGGCCTGGGCCTGCATCTGGTGAAGGAAATCGTGCAGCATCACGGCGGTTCGGTCAGTGTCGGCGAAGCTGCCGGCGGTGGCGCCAGTTTCCGGGTCAACTTCCATCGCGGCACCGTCCGGCGCTGACAGCCACGCGGGGAAATCCCCGATAGGCAACCTGCCACGTCCCTCGGCAGGCTGCTGGAATGGTCCCCGAACGTTCCGCTCCGGCACTGTTTGGCCCCGGCTGCGCCGCCGGCCTGGTGCTGGGCGCGCTGGTCTGCGTGCAGATGCCGGCGCTGCTGCCGTTGTCGCTGAGTGCGCCGATGGCCGTTGCCGGCGTCGCGGGCTGGCTGCTGCGCTGGCGCGGCCGCGCGTGGGCTGCAGTCATGCTCGGCCTGGCATGGGCAACAGTGCACGGGCAATGGGCCTTGCACGACCAGCTTCCACCCGACGCGCCGCCGCAGGATGTGCGGGTGCGCGGGCGGGTGGCCGATCTCCCGCAGAGAGGGCCCGGCTACACGCGTTTCGTGCTGCACGTGGATGAGACCGATGCGCCGCCAGTGCTGCGTGGAAAGCGCCTGCAGGTCACCTGGAACGACCCGTGGCGCGGATCGCCAGCGCACCAGGCGGAGGGCGGGCGCCACGCGGTTCGTGCGGGATCACATTGGCAGTTGTCGTTGCGCGTGCGCGCGCCACGCTCGCGGATCAATCCTGGCGGCTTCGACGGCGAACGCCATGCATTGCTGCGCGGTATTTCCGGCAATGGCACGGTGCGCGACCCCGGCGCTGCGCGTGAGCGCGCGCCTGCGCAGGGCCTGCCGGCCTGGCGCGAGCGCAGCAGTGATGCCATCGCCACGCAGGTGGCACATCCTGCCGCGCGATTCGTGCAGGCCTTGGCCCTGGGCGACACCCGCGGCCTGTCCGATGCCGACTGGGAACACCTGCGCGCGCTGGGCCTGACCCATCTGGTCGCCATTTCCGGGTTTCACGTGGGCGTGGTGGCGGGTTTCGGCGTGCTGCTGTGCCGCGTGTCGTGGTGGCTGTGCCCAGTGCTGGGACGGTACTGGCCACGGCCGCAGGCAGCGGCATGGGGCGCGGCGCTGGCCGCAGCTGCCTATGCCGTGGCCGCCGGCGGCGCGCTGCCAACGGTGCGTGCGGCGCTGATGATCGGGTTGGTGGCACTGGCCCGTGCCGGACGTCGTCCGGTGGGCGCGGGGCAGGGGCTGGCCCTGGCCGCGATGGTGATGCTGCTGCCGGCGCCGCTGTCGGTGCTGTCGGCCGGCTTCTGGCTCAGCTTTGGGGGAGTGCTGTGGCTGCTGTGGTGCCTTCCACGAACCGGGCCGGACGGCGTCGGTGGGGGCCTGCGCGGCTTTCTGGCCGCCCAGGGCGTGGCCAGCCTCGGCCTGTTGCCGCTGTGCGTGGCCCTGTTCGGCGGCACCGCGCGCTTGGGGCCGCTGGTCAATCTGCCGATCATTCCGTGGTGGACCCTGCTGGTGGTGCCGTTGTCGCTGCTGGGTACCGGCCTGCACGCGTTGCATGATGGCGCCGGGCGCTGGGCATGGCGCGCCGCCGCCTGGCTGTTCGAGCTCAGCTGGCAGGCCCTGCAGCCGTTGGCGCTGCACCCGCAGGCGATGTGGTGGCTGGCCGAGGCACCGCGCTGGGCGGTGCCGGCGGCAGTGGCGGGGGTGTTCTGGTGGCTGCTGCCACGCGGCGCTGGCGGTGGCCTGGCAGGCCTGCTGCTGTGCCTGCCGCTGCTGTGGCCCGCCCGGCATGCACCGGCTGAAGGCGAACTGGAGCTGCTGGTGCACGACGTAGGGCAGGGCGCCGCGGTGCTGGTGCGTACGGCGCGGCACGCGCTCTGGTACGACGTGGGGCCGCCGACCGGCGGCGACGGCAACGAACGCATTCTGGTCCCGGCCCTGCGCGCGCTCGGACAGGGGCCGCCGCAGCGGGCGATGCTCAGCCATGACCATCTTGATCACACCGGCAGCCTGCCGAGCCTGCGAAGGCAGCTGCCCGGGCTGCAGCTGCTGGCGCCACCGGGCAGCACCATCGCCGGCGCTGCGCCCTGCCAGCAAGGGATGCAGTGGCAGTGGGACGGAGTTGATTTCCAGGTCCTGCACCCGGCGCCGGGCAGCCGCCAGGCCGAGAATGAAGACAGCTGCGTGCTGCGCGTCGCCAGCCGTCACGGCGTGGTCCTGCTGCCTGGCGATATCGGCCGCCCGGCCGAGCAGGCGCTGCTGAAGGCATACCCGGCAGCGCTGAAGGCGGATGTGGTGCTGGTGCCGCACCATGGCAGTGGCGGCAGCTCCAGCGCGCCGTGGGTGGCCGCCGTGGCGCCACGGCTGGCGGTGGTCTCGGCAGGGCACCGCAACCGCTTCGGGCACCCCCGCCAGGACGTGGTCCAGCGCTGGCAGGCGCAAGGGGCCGAGGTGCTGGCCACGGCCGATTCCGGGGCGATCCGCATATGGCTTGGCGCACAAGGGCTGCAGCTGCGTGAACAGCGCATCCACGCATCCCGGTGGTGGGATGCCGCTGGGCGGGCGCGGTCGGCTGCTATCCTATCGCCGATCGAACAAGCGGCCGTTGGGCCGGAGGGTTGAAACGTGTGGGAACTGGTCAAGGCCGGTGGCTGGCCGATGGTGCCGCTGCTGCTGTTGGGCGTACTGGCTTTGGCGATCATCCTGGAGCGTTTCTGGTCCCTGCGACGTACTGAAGTGCTGCCGCCCGGCCTCGGCCAGGAAGTGCGCAACTGGGCGGCACGCGGCAAGCTCGACCCGGCTCACCTGCAGACCCTGCGGGCGAACTCGCCGCTGGGCGCGCTGCTGGCCGCCGCGCTGGAAGCACGCAACCGCCCGCGCGACCAGATCCGCGAGCGCATCGAAGACACCGGCCGCCACCTGGTGCACCGCATGGAGCGTTTCCTCAACGCGCTGGGCACCATCGCATCGGCCGGGCCGCTGCTGGGCCTGCTGGGCACGGTGATCGGCATGATCCAGATGTTCCTGGGCATCCTCGACCATGGTGTGGGTGATGTAAACCAGCTGGCCGGTGGTATCGGCAAGGCGTTGGTGTGCACCGCCACCGGCATGATCGTCGCCATTCCAGCACTGATGTTCCACCGCTACTTCAAGGGCCGCATCCACGGCTACGTGGTGGAGATGGAGCAGGAAGCCAGCGCGCTGCTGGATACGCTGGATGGCCGCCCCGGCGTGATGAACCCTGCCGCTGCCACGCGCCCGGCCGGCGCGGCCACGGCGAAGGCCTGATCGATGCGTATCGGCAACGACCGATCCCAGGATGAGCCGCATATCGACCTGGTGCCGCTGATCGACGTCATCCTGGTGCTGATCATCTTCTTCGTGGTCACCACCACCTTCGATGCGCGCTCGACACTCCAGGTGGAGCTGCCTACGGCCAGCCAGCAGCCCAGCAATGAGCCGCCGCGCTCGTTGAGCGTGCTGATCAACGCCGAAGGCCGCTACTTCATCAATGACCAGGAAGTGCTGCGCAGCGACGTCGAGTCGGTCAAGCAGACCATCGCGGCCGTTGCCGGCAGCGACCGTACCCAGCCGGTGCTGTTGCGTGCCGATGCCCGCACGCCCTATCAGGCCGTGGTGACCGCGCAGGATGCGCTGGGTCAGCTCGGCTTCCGCCGTATTGCCATTGCAACAGCACCCGAGGTGCGTCCATGAGTTCCAAACACGCGCCGGTGTGGCCGATCTACAAACGTCTGCTGGGATACACCCGTGCCTACTGGGGCATGATGGTCGCCGCCGTCATCGCCATGGCGGTGGAGTCGGTAGCCGGCTACCACTTCACCAAGCTGATGGAGCCGCTGGTCAACCGTGGCTTCGTCAATCCCGAACCGAAAATGGCGGTGATCCTGCCGCTGACCATCCTTGGCCTGTTCCTGATGCGCAGCGCCGCCACCTGGGTGAGCGACTACGCGCTGGCCAAGACCGGTCGCAGCGTGGTGCGCGACCTGCGTGAACAGGTGCTGGCCAAGTACCTGCACCTGCCGTCCTCGCATTTCGATACCGAATCGACGCCGGTGATGGTCAGCCGCCTCAACTTCGATACCGAGCAGGTCACCCAGGCCAGCGCCGATGCGCTCAAGACCGTGGTTGCCGACACCCTGACCATCATCGCCATGCTGGCGGTGATGCTGCAGATGAGTGTCAAGGTGACCGTGGCCATGCTGGTGGTGGTGCCGATGATCGGCGTGATCGTGTCTTACGTGGGCAAGCGCTACCGGCGTATCAGCCGCGGTATCCAGGACGGCATGGGCACGATGGCGCAGACCGCCGAGCAGTCACTGGCGGCCCAGCAGGAAGTGAAGGTGCACGGCACCCAGCAGCATGAGATGTCGCGCTACTCGCGCCTGGCCAACCGCATGCTGGCGCTGAACATGAAGGTGGAAATCACCCGTGCCGGTGCCTCCAGCGTGGTCCAGTTCCTGGCCGCGCTGGCGCTGGCGGTGATCGTCTGGGTGTCGACCCGCGAAGCACTGGCAGGGCGCCTCAATGCCGGCCAGTTCATGGGCCTGATGATCTCGATGACGGCGATCATCCCGTCGCTGCGCCGCCTGACCAGCGTGCAGTCCTCGATCTCCCGCGGTGTGTCCGCCGCCGAGCGCCTGTTTGACATCCTCGACATGCCGGTCGAGCGCGACGAAGGCCGCAACACGGTGCAGCGCGTGCGTGGCGAACTGGCCTTCGAGCACGTCATGCTGCGTTACCGCGAAGACAGTGGCATCGCCCTGGACGACATCAGCTTCGTGGCCAAGCCGGGTACGGTCACCGCCATCGTTGGTCGATCCGGCAGCGGCAAGACCAGCCTGATCCGGCTGGTGCCGCGCTTCTACGAACCCAGCGGCGGGCGCATCACCCTCGACGGGGTGGCACTGGACGACTATCCGCTGGCCGACCTGCGTCGCCAGGTGGCGATGGTCGGGCAGAAGGTCATGTTGTTCGACGACACCATCGGCGCCAACATCGCCTATGGCATGGACGCGACGGATGAACAGATCCGAGCGGCAGCTGAAGCCGCGAATGCCTGGGAGTTCATCGCACGCATGCCGCAGCAGCTGCAGACCCCGGTGGGCGAGAACGGCGCGCTGCTGTCCGGTGGCCAGCGCCAGCGCCTGGCGATCGCGCGTGCGATCCTGCGCGACGCGCCGATCCTGATCCTCGATGAAGCCACCGCAGCGCTGGACAACGAATCGGAGCGCCTGGTGCAGGACGCGCTGCAGCGATTGATGCCCGAGCGCACCACGCTGGTCATCGCGCATCGCCTGTCGACCATCGAGCATGCAGACCAGGTGCTGGTGATGGATCACGGTCGCATCGTCGAGCGCGGTACCCACAAGGAGCTGCTCACCATGGGTGGCCTGTACCAGCATCTGCACAGCATGCAGTTCCGCGAAAGGCAGGACTGATGGCCGGCAAGGGTACCCAGACCCCGCCGTACTGGTACGACGGCACCCCGGTTCCGTGGGCGATGCGCCTGCTGGCGCCGCTGTATGCCGGCGTCACCGCGCTGCGCCGGCGCGCCTATCGGCGTGGCTGGCGCAAGCGCTACACGCTGCCGGTGCCGGTCATCGTGGTTGGCAACATCACCGCCGGTGGAACTGGCAAGACGCCGCTGACCATCGCGCTGGTGGAGCGCCTGCGTGCCGCCGGTTGGAAGCCGGGCGTGGCCAGTCGTGGCTACGGCCGCGAAGATGCCGACAAGCCGCTGTGGGTAAAGGCCGATACGCCGACCGCCAAGGGCGGTGACGAGCCGGTGCTGATTGCCTGGAAGACCGGCGTGCCGGTGCGCGTGGACAGTGATCGTGTTGCAGCCGGCAAGGCGCTGATCGAGGCCGGCTGCGATGTGATCGTCTGCGACGACGGCCTGCAGCACTACCGGCTGGCGCGCGACATCGAGATTGAAGTGGTCGATGCGCAGCGCCGCTACGGCAATGGCCGGATGATTCCGGCCGGGCCGCTGCGTGAGCCGGTCAGCCGTGCCAGCGAATGCGACTTCCGTGTGGTCAACCTCGGCCAGGCCGATGAGGAGACTGCAGCACAGGCCTGCGGCTTCGGCCAGTGGCCGATGGCCCTGCACATCGACAGCGCACAACCGCTGGCCGGTGGCCGTGCCCGTCCGCTGTCGTATTTCAAGGGGCAGCGCGTGCACGCCGTGGCCGGCATCGCCCACCCGCAGCGCTTCTTCGACATGCTGCGCGCGCGTGGCATCGGCGTCGTGCCGCACGCCTTCGCTGACCATCAGGCCTATCAGCCGCAGGACCTGTCCTTTGGCAGCCAGCTGCCGGTGCTGATGACTGAAAAGGACGCGGTGAAATGCCGCGCGTTCGGCAATGACTGGTACTACGCGGTCCCGCTGCGCGCCGAGCTGCCTGCCGCATTCTGGGTGGCGCTGACCGACCGCCTGGACAAGCTGCGACCGAACTGAGTGGCGCGGCGGCGCTTGCATTCATGTGCCGCCGGCCGCATTCCCGTTGTAACGAGCCTGCCGAGTACCGCCCCATGACCGAATTCGTCGTCGCCATCCCGGCCCGCTATGCCGCCTCGCGGCTGCCGGGCAAGCCGCTGCGCCCGCTGGGCGGTGAGCCGCTGGTGCTGCACGTGGCGCGTCGCGCGCTGCAGGCCGGTGCCGGCGAGGTCTGGGTCGCTACCGACGATCAACGCATTGCCGACGCACTGTCCGGGCTGGCCGAAGTGAAGGTGGCGATGACCGCCACCTCGCATGCCTCCGGTACCGACCGCCTGGCCGAGTGCGCGCGCATCGCCGGCTGGGCTGATGACACTGTCGTGGTCAACCTGCAGGGCGACGAGCCGTTCGCGCCGGCTGCGGGTATCCGCGCGGTGGCCCAGGCACTGGTTGAAGGCAATGCGCCGATGTCGACCCTCGCCACGACCGTCGAAGACGCGCATACCCTGTTCGACCCGAACGTGGTGAAGCTCGTGCGCAACGTGCGCAACGAGGCGATGTACTTCAGCCGCGCCCCGATCGCCTGGCACCGCGATGGCTTTGCACGCAGCCGTGACACGCTGCCGGCCGGTCACAACTGGCTGCGCCACATCGGCATCTACGGCTATCGCGCCGGTTTCCTGCAGCAGTTCGCGGCGTTGCCGCCGGGCCAGCTGGAGCAGATCGAATCGCTGGAACAGCTGCGCGTGCTGGAAGCGGGTTTCCCGATCAGCGTGGCGATCTCGCCCGAACCGTTCCCGCCGGGCATCGACACGCCCGAGGACCTGGAACGCGCTGAAGCATTGCTGCAGACGCTGGCTGCCCGATGAAGCTGCTGGTCGTCTGCCTCGGCAACATCTGCCGTTCGCCGATGGCCGAAGGTGCGCTGCGTGCCCGCCTGGACGCTTCGCCGCTGGCTGGTCGGGTGCAGGTGGATTCGGCCGGCACGGGCGACTGGCATGTGGGCGAGCTACCGGACCGCCGTGCGATCGCCTGCGCGGCCGGGCATGGCGTGGACATCGGCGGCCTGCGCGCGCGCCAGCTGCAGGTCGCGGATTTCGACCGTTTTGACTGGATCCTGTGTGCCGATGAGGCCAATCTGCGGGATGCCGGTCGCTTGGCCACACCCGCCCAGCGCGAACGCCTGGCGCTGTACCTGCCGTGGTCCGGCGGGCAGGGCAGGGGTGCGATCCCGGACCCGTACACCGGCGGCAGTGAGCATTTCGAACAGGTCTGGACATTGGTCGACGATGCTGCAAAACGTGCCGTGGCACGACTGTTGCATGACGCCGACTCCGGCATAATCGGGCCATGAACGTCCAGCCCGTCCCGGACCTGCCCGAGTTCGCCACCTGGCTCAACGCCACCCCCTGCACCCTGACCGAATTGCGCGGTCGGCCGGTGGCGCTGTTGTTTGTCAACGCCGCCTCCGCCTGGAGCGCGCAACGCCTGGCCGAGTTCGGCCAATGGCTGTCGCGCCACCCTGGCAAGCTGCAGCCGCTGGTGCTGCAGGTGCCGCGCTTCGATTTCGAACGCGACGCCGGTGCCGCACTGAAGCTGCTGCGTCGCCAGGGGCTGACGATGCCGGTCCTGCTCGATGCCGACTGGGATGGCTGGCGCCGCTTCGGCATCACCGCCTGGCCGACCCTGGTGCTGCTGGATGCGCAGGGGCGCGAGCAACAACGGTTGGTCGGGCAGGGCGCCCCCGGCGAACTGGAGCGAGCCTTGAACGCGCTGTGCGAGGGCGCGCCATCGGCGCCGCCGCGCGGTGGCAGCGAGCTGCATCCGGAGCCGCGCCACGCGCTGCGCTTCCCGCTTGGCCTGGCGGTCAGCACCGAACGCCTGTACATCGCCGACAGCGGCCATCACCGCATCCTCGAATGCAGCCATGGTGGCCGCATCCTTCGCCAGTTCGGGCTGGGCACCGCCGATTTCATGGACGGCAACCTCGCCGAAGCCGCGTTCCACCGCCCGCAGTCGCTGGTGCTGGAGCGCGATTCGCTGTACGTCGCCGACACCGGCAACCACGCGGTGCGCCGCATCAACCTGCTGACCGGCATCGTCGACACGCTGTGCGGCAACGGCCGTCCCGGTGCGCCGGTGGAAGGCCCGGTCGCGCAGGCGCGGCAGGTTGCGCTGGACCATCCTGTCGGCCTGGCCATTGCCGACAATCAGCTGCAGATCGCCATGGCCGGCGACAACCGCATCTGGAGCTACCACCTGGGCCAGCGCAGCCTGCAATGGCGCGCGGGCAGTGGTTCCATCGACGAGCGCGATGGCAGCGGGCATCTGGCCGCCTTCGCCCAACCCACCGCGTTGGCCGTGGTGCAGCAGGTGCTGTACGTGGCCGATGCGCTGGGTTCCTCGATCCGCGCGCTGCAGTTGCGCGGCGATCTGGTGCAGACCCTGGTCGGGCAGGGGCCGTGGCGCTTCGGTAGCGAAGACGGTCCGCGTTCGGACGCCAGCCTGCAGTTCCCACAGGCGATCGCGCTCAGCCCGGATGCGCCGCTGTTGTGGATTGCCGATACCGGCAACGGCCGCCTGCGCACGCTGCGCCTGGGCGGTGGCGAACTGACCACCCAGCCGTTGCCACGACGCCTGCATGGCCCGGCGGGGTTGGCGGTAGGCGCCGGTGCGGTGTGGATCGCCGAGACCGACGCCCATGCCGTGCTGCGATTCGACCCGGATAGCGGCGTGCTCAGCGAAGTCCCGATCAGCGAATGACAGACGTTCCCGCCCCGGCCTTCGACGGCAAGGCCTTCGCGGCCCAGCTCAGTACCGCCCCTGGCGTGTACCGCATGTACGCCGCCGACGACACGTTGCTGTACGTGGGCAAGGCGCGCGCGCTGCGCAACCGTGTCGGCAGCTATTTCAACGGCAGCCCGAAGAACGCGCGGATCATGTCGATGATCTCGCAGATCACGCGCATGGACGTGACCGTGACGCGCTCGGAAGCCGAGGCGCTGCTGCTGGAAAACCAGCTGATCAAATCACTGTCGCCGCGTTACAACGTCTCGTTGCGCGACGACAAGACCTATCCGCACGTGCTGCTGACCCGAGAGGACTGGCCGCGCATCGCGCTGCATCGCGGTCCGCGCGCCATTCCCGGCCGCTACTTCGGGCCGTATCCCGGCGTTACCGCCGTGCGCGAAACGCTGAACCTGATGCACAAGCTGTTCAAGCTGCGCAGCTGCGAGGACAGCGTGTTCCGCAACCGCTCGCGGCCGTGCCTGCAGTACCAGATCGGCCGCTGCAGCGCGCCCTGCGTGGAGCTGGTGCCGGCGCCGGACTACGCCGAATCGGTGCGTCGCGCCGCACTGTTCCTGGAAGGCAAGAGCGACGAGTTGACCCGCGAACTGGGCGAGCAGATGCAGGCCGCCAGCGAGGCACTGGAGTTCGAGCAGGCCGCGCGCCTGCGCGACCTGATCTCCTCGCTGCGCAGCATGCAGACCCGCCAGTACGTGGATGGCCGTGCCGCGGATCTGGACGTGCTGGCGGTGGCCATGCAGGGTTCGCAGGCCTGCGTGCTGCTGCTGGCCTTCCGCGATGGCCGCAACCTCGGTACCCGCCCGTTCTTCCCACGCACCAACGGTGAAGAAAGCCCGGAGGAAGTGCTGGCCGCGTTCGTCTCGCAGTACTACATCGAATTCGAGCCGCCGCGCGAGATCCTGCTGGACCGCGAGATTCCCGATGCCGACCTGCTGGTCGCCGCGCTGTCAGCCTCGGCCGAGCGCAAGGTGCAGCTGAAGTGGAACGTGCGCGGCGAACGCGCCGGCTATGTGGAACTGGCCAGCCGCAACGCGCAGCTGACCCTGGCGACCGAACTCAACAGCCGCAACGCGCAGCACGCGCGCAGCGATGCATTGCGCGACATGCTGGGCCTGGCCGAGCCGGTCAAGCGTGTTGAATGTTTCGATATCAGCCATACCATGGGTGAGGCCACCGTGGCCTCATGCGTGGTGTTCGACGCCGCCGGTCCGGTGCGCGCGCAGTACCGCCGCTTCAACATCGGCGGCATCGAGCCGGGCGACGACTACGCCGCCATGCGCCAGGCCATCGACCGCCGCTTCCGCCGTGCAGTGGAAGAGCAGGGCGTGCTGCCGGACGTGCTGCTGATCGACGGCGGCGCCGGCCAGTTGGCCCAGGCCCAGGCCGCGCTGGCCGACCTGGGCGTGGAAGGCGTGCTGCTGGTGGGCGTGGCCAAGGGCGTGGAACGCCGCGCCGGCCACGAAGCGCTGGTGATGCCCGATGGCCGCGAGCTGCGCCCGGGCGCGGCCAATCCGGCGCTGCAGTTCATCCAGCAGGTGCGCGATGAGGCGCACCGCTTCGCCATCACCGGCCACCGCGGCCGCCGCCAGAAGGCGCGGATGACCAGCAAGCTGGAGGACATCCCTGGTATCGGGCCGCGCCGCCGCGCCAGCCTGCTCAAGCATTTCGGCGGCCTGGTCGGCCTGAAAGCCGCTGGTGAAGCGGAAATCGCCAAGGTGGAAGGCATCAATGACGCCCTCGCGGCACGTATCTACGCTAACCTGCACGGGTTGGCCACGCCTGATCCGGCCGAGTAGAGAGAGAAGCACGCAAGCATGAAGTTGACCCTGCCCACCTGGCTGACCTTGTTGCGGATCGTGATGATCCCGGTGCTGGTGCTGGTGTTCTACCTGCCCTACACCTGGACCAACTTCGCTTCGGCGGCGATCTTCGGCCTGGCCGCGATCACCGACTGGCTCGATGGCTGGATCGCACGCCGTTACCAGCTGGAATCGGCCTTCGGCGCCTTCCTTGACCCGGTCGCGGACAAGCTGATGGTGGCGGTGGCGCTGTTCCTGATCGTGCAGGGTCACCCGACGCCGTGGATGGCGTTCTGGGCGGCGGTGATCGTTGGTCGTGAGATCGCGGTGTCGGCGCTGCGCGAATGGATGGCCGAGCTGGGTCAGCGCGCCAAGGTGCGCGTGGCGATGATCGGCAAGGTCAAGACCACGGCGCAGATGGTCGCGCTGCTCTGCCTGCTGTATTCGGTGGCACCGAACGTGCCGGTGGAAGACATCTGGATGGGCTGGCCGGTGTTCCACATCGGCGACTGGACCCTGGCGATCGCCGCGGTGCTGACCCTGTGGTCGGGCCTGCAGTACCTGCACGCCGCCTGGCCGAGCCTGCGTGATGACGAGCGCGCGGCGCGCGAGCGTGCGCGGCAGAAGAAGCTGGGTAACTGAGCCCCGGGGTCGGATCCCTTTCCTCAGGAATGGGCTCTGACCCCATCGGTGCGTTTATCCACGCATGGCGTGGATAAACTGTAAATGCCGCATCCACAGATGATGCGGATCCATCGGTTTGCGGGGATGCCATAGTAGATCCATGCCATGCGTGGATACGCAATGCAAGGTGCCACGCAGACCCTGAGAAAAAGCGCTTGACGCCATTCTTGGAATAGGTAAAATTTCGCCTCCCAAGCGGGAATAGCTCAGTTGGTAGAGCGCAACCTTGCCAAGGTTGAGGTCGCGAGTTCGAGTCTCGTTTCCCGCTCCAGATTCAAGAAAAACGCTCCCGCAAGGGGGCGTTTTTCGTTTGCGTCCAACGCGCTTCATTGCCACTTCACCGTCGCCCCATCGCCCCACCACATGAAGGTTGGATGCTGCATCCTTCGTTCCAAGGGTGACGCCGCGATGCCTCATCAATCCTCCGCCTACGACCACGACGTGGTCATCGTCGGCGCCAGTTTCGCCGGTACCGCCTGCGCGTTGGCTGCCGCCCAGTATGGCTTGCGCGTCTGCGTGCTCGAACGCAAGGCCGACCCCGGCGAACGCCTGCACACCACCGGCATCGTGGTGAAGGAAGCGATGGAGCAGACCTGGCTGGGGCGCATGCCCGAACACCTGGTGCAACGCGTCGCCAATGTGCGTCTGTATGCGCCGAACCTGCGCAGCGTGTTGTTGACTGCGCCGGGCTACTACTTCCTCACTACCGATACGCCGAACCTGATGCGCTGGCTGGTCAGCGAGCTGCGCGCGAATGGTGTCGACCTGCGCTTGCAGCAGTCTTTCACCGACGCCCATCGCAGTGGTGACGGCTGGCAGGTGGAAGGGGCAGGGCGATGCGCCTATCTGGTTGGCGCTGATGGCGCACGCTCACGCGTGGCACAACGCGCCGGGCTCGGCCAGGTGCGTGACAACCTCTACGGCGTCGAACGTGAGTTCGCCGGCCTTCAGTTGCCGCAGGGCGACGCACTCCATTGCTTCGTCAGCAAGCGCTTTGCACCGGGTTACATCGGCTGGGTCGCACAGAACCCGACCGGGCTGCAGGTCGGCTTGGCGCTGCGCCATGACCCGAACCAGGTGCGGCCGCCTGATATCGATGGCTTTCTTGAGCACGTGCGCGATGTGGTCGGCATTCCGCCTTCGGCGCGTCCCTCGGCCACCCGCGCAGGGCTGGTGCCTTGCGGCCGGCCAGATGGGCCGATCACTGGCCAACGGCTGATCCTGACCGGCGACGCGGCGGGCATCGTCTCGCCATTGTCCGCCGGGGGCATCCATTCCTCGTGGCGGCACGGCTGGGCGGTCGGCGAGGCGATTGCCCGCCACCTGCGCGGGCAAGGGCGGGAAGCGGAACGGATGGCGCGGCAGGTGGCGCCGGCATTCCATTGCAAGCGCCTGCTGCGCTGGGCGATGGATCATCTGCAGGCCGACTGGCCGTTCGATGCGCTGCTGCGTACGGCGGCCACGCGGCGCATCGCTGAGCAGGTCTACTTCCATCGCCGTGGTCTGCGGACCTGAGGCCAGGGCCCAAGGGCCTGAACGCCGCCCCACAATGCACGCGAAAATTCCTGTTGACGCCGTGCAGCAATATCGACACAATAGCGCTCCTTCGACGCAGGTCGAACGGAATCTGCGGGAATAGCTCAGTTGGTAGAGCGCAACCTTGCCAAGGTTGAGGTCGCGAGTTCGAGTCTCGTTTCCCGCTCCAGATTCAAGAAAACGCTCCCGAAAGGGGGCGTTTTTCGTTTGTCACACCGGTTGCACCACTGCCGCGCTAGCGTGCCTTGCCGGGCAGGACGCTGCACCAGGTCCGGGCATCCTGCCGGTCGAAACCGGGGCAGCGGTTGTCCTGCGGGATGTAGACGTAGGGAGCGTCATCTTCGTAGGTGAAGTGGTAGTAGTAGGTCCGGTCCTTCCCGTACAACCAGTAGTTCGACGAGCCCTGGTTGATGGCATACGGCTCGGACGTGAAGATCGAGGATTCGGCGGGAATGAAGTTGCTGCGCTCCATCAGTAGCAGCGTGGCGTTCGAGACCAGTGGGGTGGTCAGGACGAGCACGATCACACCGACAGTCGCTGTCGTGATCGAGCCAATCAGCATCCAGCGGCGGGGACGTTTCACTGTCGGGCAGCATCGAAGCAAGACAATGCCGCAATGTGCAATACGCTGTGAAAGCCGTCCAGTGTTCCGTGTTGAGAACGCACTGAAAGCGTGGTGAAAGGCTGAGGCGGCATTGCCTGAACCGCACGCGTGCTGTGACCTTTTTCGGACGATTTCTCCATGTTCGCTCCACAATCGCACGGTAGCCTTCATGCTCCTTCTACACGTTGGCGGGCTGGTGGTCAGGCGTATCACTTCAGTGGCAGTGCCCAAGGCCGGGCACCGACTCTCCCTGCATGCAGTGCTGCGCCCTGGTGCGTTGTTGGCAAGCCTGGCCCTGGCCGGTTGCATGTCGGTGCCTGTTCCGGACCTGCCTGACCGCACGCCCAGCACCTGGACCCAGGTGCCGCAGGGCCAGGGCGTGGCAGTGGATGCCAGACAGTGGTGGAAAGTGCTGTCCGACCCGGCACTGGATGGCCTGGTCGACCAGGCCATCGCCGGCAACCTGGACCTGCAGCAGGCTACGCTGCGCCTGCAGGCCGTTCGGATCGTCGCAGGCACTTCCGACTCGCGTTTCCTGCCGGAAATCTCGGCCAGCGCCAAGCAGGTGCAGGACGCCGCCGCCGTCGATACCTACTTCCATGCCGGCATCGAAGCGATCTGGGACCTGGGCCTGTTCGGCGCCGCAGAGAGCGCGCAGCTGAGCGCGCAGGCTTCGGCCGGCAATGCCGAGGCGCTGCGCAATGCCGCGCAGGTGGCGGTGATTGCCGACGTGGTGCGCAGCTATCTGGACCTGACCGTTGCACAGGCCCAGCAGGACCTGCTGGCCCGCCAGCAATCGGTGGATGACCGCGGCGAGCACCTGGCCCTGGTCCGCCAGCGCCTGCGCCTGGATGAGCCTGGCGAACTTGATCGCCTGCGTGCACGCCAGGCCGCCACCCACGCCGCCATCGCACAAGCCCGGGAAAACGCCGACAACGCCGCCCGTGCGCTGGCATTGTTGCTGGGCCGTGATGGCCCGGATCCGGCTTGGCGCGCCTATCGCTCGCCGCCGAAGCTGGGCACGTTCTCGCTGCAGCAGGTACCGGCCGATCTGCTGCGCCACCGCCCGCAGATTCTGCTGGCCGAATCTGAAGTGATGCAGGCCGCGGCGAGCAAGGGCTCCGCACGTGCCGCGATGTATCCGCGAGTCAGTCTTGGTGGCTCGATCCTGTACGCCTACAACCTCACCCAGAACGCCCGCTCCAACTCCGATTCCAGTCCGTCGATCGGCCCGTACGTCGATATCCCGCTGTGGGATTGGGGCCAGCGTCGTGCGCGCTTCAATGCCGATGAAAAGCAGCTGGATGCTGCACTGCTCGGTTACCGCAAGGCGGTACTGGAAGGCGTGAGCGAAGTGGAGGGCGCGCTGGGCAGCCTGGCGCGCCAGGACAGCAGCATCCAGTCGCTGCGTGCGGCCAATGATGCCGCCGGCCAGCAGGTCAAGCGCCAGGCACGGCAGGTGCAGCTGGGCCTGTCCAGCGAGTTCGATGGACTGGATACGCAGCGTGCCGCGCTCGCCTCGCAGGCTGATCTGATCGGTGCGCAGGGCGCACGCGTGCTCGCGTTTGCTTCGCTGTACCGCGCGCTTGGCGGTGCACCGCTGCCGGCTGAGGGTGAGGGCGAACAGCAATGATCGCGCTGGCCCGCAAGACCCTGGCCTATGAGTGGCGCCGGTTCCTGCCGGTAGTGCTGGCGATGTGCTTCGCTGGCGTGCTGCTGATCGTGCAGGCGGCGCTGGTGCTGGGTATCTTCGGTACCGCCGCGATCTACGTGAAGGCATCCTCCGCCGATATCTGGGCCGGTTTCCCTGGCACCCAGAGCGTGAACTACGGCCATGCAATCAGTGCGGATGTGGAAAGCCACCTGCGCATGGATCCGGATGTCACCCGCGTCGAACCCTACGAGTGGGTCGATGGCGAATGGCGCTCCAGCGCGCAGGGTACCGGTAACGTGTCTGTGTATCTGTCCGGCATCTCCACCCAAGGCGACGCGATGATGTTCGCGCGCATCCTGCCCGCCGACCTGCGCGCGCAGCTGCGCGAACCCGGTGCGGTGATCGTCGATAGCGCCGATCTGGATACGCTGAGCGTGGACCTGCAGAACAACCGTGCGTGGATCAATGGCAAGGCGGTGCGCGTGGTCGCGGCACAACCGGGCCTGCGTGGCCTCGGTGGCGTCAACGTGCTGGCCTCGCTGGATACCGCGCGCGCCATCGCCGGTACCGACCCACATGAGGGCAGCACCTATTTCGTGGCAGGTCTGCGCTCGCCGGACCTGGCAAACGACGTGCGTGACCGCCTGGCCACGTCGATGGGGCAGGCCACGCCGGTCGAGTTCTGGACGGCACCGGAGTTCGCCAGCCGCTCGCAGCAATACTGGCTGTTCGATACCGGTGCCGGCATCGCAGTGTTGTTCATGGCCGTCATCGTCTGCTTTGTCGGCGCGGTGATCACCAACCAGTCGTTTGCTTCGGTGGTGGCCGGTTCGGTGCGCGAGTACGCCACGCTCAATGCACTCGGTGCCGGGCGCTATGCGCTGGCGCGGGTGGTGTTCGAGCAGGCACTGTTGATCGGCGGCGTGGGCATGTTGCTGGCGGCGGCGTTCAGTACCGTCGTGCTGTTGATCGCACAGACCCAGCGCGTGCCGGTGCAGCTGACACCGATGGTGATCATCGGTTGCGTGGCGCTGGTCGCGGTGATGGCCATGCTGTCGAGCATCATGGCGGTACGCAGTGTCGTCCGCTCCGATCCATCGTTGCTGCTGCGTTGAGGACCGGCCGATGACTTCCGAACGCGCCGTCGCCCCGACCCTGCAGGCCGACGCACTGGAAAAGGGTTTCATGTCCGGCGACGTGCAGGTGCCGGTGCTGCGTGGCCTGTCACTGGACATCTATCCCGGTGAACTGACCCTGGTATCGGGCCCCTCCGGCTGCGGCAAGAGCACGCTGCTGTCGTTGCTGTCTGGGTTGTCTGCGCCCGATGGCGGCCGCGTGCACGCGCTCGGGCAGGATGTGGGCCACATGACGCGCAGCGAAGTGGAGCGCTTCCGCCTGCACCATGTCGGCTTCGTGTTCCAAGGCTTCAATCTGTTCCCCGCACTGACCGCACTGGAACAGGTGCAGCTGCCGCTGGGCTATCGCGGCATGAGCAATCGCGAAAGCGAACCGCTGGCCCGCAAGGCATTGGACGAGGTGGGCCTCAGCCACCGCAGCCACATGCGACCGGCGCAGCTGTCCGGTGGTGAGAAGCAGCGCGTGGCCGTTGCGCGCGCCTTCGCCAAGTCGCCGACGCTGATCTTCGCCGACGAACCCACCAGCGCGCTGGACGCCGAGAACGGCCAGCGCGTGATCGACATCCTGCATCGCTACGCACGTGCGCATGGCGCCACCGTGCTGTGCGTGAGCCACGATCCACGCCTGATCCGGCATGCGGATCGGGTGATCGCCATGGAAGACGGCATGGTCCGTGATGACCGCCGCCAGAACGAAACTGTAGAGTCCGCCCCATGACCAAGACGTTGCACCTGCTTCCCTTCAGCCTGGTACTGTCCGCGGCGCTGCTGCTCGGCGCCTGTTCCAAGGACGCGCCTGCCCAAGCACCTGCAGATAAAGCCGGCACTGCCACCGCCGGCAAGGTCGCGGTGGCGCGCGGCATCATCGACGTCGAGGGTGGCCTGATCGCGCTGGCGCCGCCAGTGGATGGCTCGATCACCGCCGCGCCGGTGAAGGAGGGTGCCACGGTGAAGAAGGGACAGTTGCTGCTGTCGCTGGATGGCGCCCTGCTGCAGCAGGAAGTGGCGATGGCCACCGCCGATCTGGCCCTGGCCAACGACCGCCTGAAGGGCAGCCAGGCGCAGTTGCGCGAACTGGAGCGCAACGCCACCCGTCTGTCCACCGGCGCCAGCGAAGGCGTGTCGTCCAACCAGCAGGCCGATGCGGCCAAGCAGCAGCTGGCAGGTGTGCGCGCCGATGTCGATGTGGCCGGTGCGCAGGTCGACATGGCCCAGCACAAGCTGGAGCACGCCAGACTGAAATTGCAGCAGATGTCGCTGAGCGCGCCGGAAGCCGGCACCGTGGTCGGCCAGGTGCCGGGCCTCGGCGCCTTCGTGCAGGCTGGCAAGCCGGCGATCTCGCTGCTGCTGGCGCGTCCGCTGCAGGTGCGTGCAGAACTGAGCGCCGCCTATGCCGATGCCGTGCAGGTGGGCATGAAGGCCACCGTCGTGCCGGACAGCGATGGCGCCGAGAACACCGGCTCACTGCCACCCGCGCGCGTGGTGCGCATCAGTCCGGTGTTCGCGCAGGCGCGCCTGCCTGAAGATGCCGGGCGGGGCGTGGCCAAGGTGGTGGAGTGCGTGCTGGAGTTCGACGGCAAGGCCAAGGCGCGCTTCGGCCAGCATGTGCGGGTGGAGTTCCGGAAGTAGGGCGCGGGTCTCAGTTCCCGAGCCAACGTCGCAGGCTAGGCCAAAGCGAGGCCGGCACAACCACGAGCAGTGCAAGCAGCAGGAGGGCGCTCATGCCGAGCAGCCAGTTCGAGTGGACGTCGCGCACGGGGGATTGATGCATGGCAGCCAAGCCCCATAGGACGTACCACCCCAGCCATGGAATGAGGCTGATCAGGATCCGCAGCCACAGGCGGCGGAACCGCCATGGCTGCACAGCCAGGCCCAGCGCTGTCATTTCCACGAGGACGATCAGCGCGAATGTGATCACCGAGCCGATGGGATAGGGCAGCGTCCCGGACTCGGTGTGACGCAGTTGCCAGTAGTCTGGCTTGAAGCCGGCATGGATGAGCGCGGCAACCAGCAGCAGCCACACAACCAGTGCGAACTGCCAGAAGCCTCTTGATGCTGCAGGGGGCTGGGAAGAGGATTTCATCTACTGGGTCAGGTAACCCTGCCGCTTCCAGAAGTTCATCGCGAACACATCATCTCTCGCGAAGTACGGGGCTTCTCCGCTCAGCAGGTCAGCATTCGCACTGCGCATTTCCCTCGCGCCACGCTTGTAGATACGCAGTGCGCCTGCCAGTTCAGCCCCTCCAACGGGATCCAGTTGAGCCGGAGAGTCCTCCAGATCCTGGTCGGCCTTGTAGCGGATTCGGACGCGCTCACTGCCATCCATGCAGGTTTCAACGTCGAAGTAATAGCTCTCGATCACGCTCGTGCCGTCAGGCTGATTCAGTTCGCGAGACAGGCGAAGTGTAGGTTCCACTGGATCTGGTCCCTGCTCCTGTTGGCGAAATGCCGCATGACAGTGACCGATCCAGAATCCGCAACGGTCATCATCGTCATAGTTGTCGTAGGGCTGGCAGATCTCCAGCGCAAGAAGATCCTTGATCTCGCTCGCTGGAATGATCTCCGCGGTCCAATGGCGGCTGGACGCCCCTTCCTGCAGAAATTGCCAGGCTTTTAGGACGAGTGAAACGTGGGCGGGCGGGATCTCATGCGCTTCCACTCGCGCCCATTCGCTCTGGTCGCTATTGACATCACTGCAGATGTAATTCCAGAGACCCCAGCCAGTCTCGGGCCTTCGTCCCTTGAGGCGATCAATTATTCCGACAGATGTCTCAACCCGCTCCATGACGAAGCGTGCGGCGATATTCCTTGATGGGTCTTCCATCTGCATGATGTAAGAGGGGGCGCCAGCATCCTCGATGTCCGCTCGTACTTGAAGTGAGAGGCCGTCACGATGGAAATCATAGCCGCAGATATTCATCGGAAGCATGTCTTCGGCGCAGATCCGCAGGAAGTTGTCTGGACTGATAGTGCCGTCGCCAAACAGATTCACTGTGCATAGCAGCGGGTCCGGCGCTGACAGGCCCTCCGCACGGATGACGCTCTTTCCGGCAGTGAGCCTTTCCAGCATGGCTCCCGCGTCCAATGACCAGAAACTGTCCGGATCCTCGGATTCGCGTGACAGACAGTCGGGTTCGATGATCTGCTCAATTCCGTCGTCAGTGATGGCTTCGTCGTCCATCCGACGCACGCAGTGAACCGAGCCATCGAATTGCATGGAGTAGTCGGTTTGAATGAGAACCGCTGCCTCGGTGTTCCCAACGACGTGCAGTTCCCCATGGTTGTAGTCGCCCCAGAACAGCTCGCGGACCCGCAGGTTGCCGCCTACGCGGATTTCCTGTCCGCCGACGATGGCATTGGTTGTCGTCAGGTCGCCCGAGACAAGCAGTCCGCATGCGCCGTCGGTTTCAAGGCTGTGAACATGGCGTGTGATCTCTGCATTGCCGCGAACCAGAATGAAACGGATGTACGCACCAAGATCCTCTTCCCGCCACGGGGCCAGCGGGTCGTCGAGATCCAGTGTGTCCAGCTTGAGATCGCCATCAACTAGGAGAACCAACTCATCGGGATCACCCCAGACGTAGTGCTCTGGTGCGTATGTTGAGTCCTGCGGTACCTCAGCCTTTATGTCGGCGTATCGGACGACCTGAAAGGGGCATTCCGGAGAAAGGTGAGCAACGATTTCCTCGGGTGTCGGTACGGGCGGTTGTCGCATGACGGCGACGAGTTCGCCATGCGACGCTTCACGGAAGAGCTGGAACTCGACAAGCTGGGCCAGTATCGAGAAGTGCACGGGTGCCTCAACCACCTGCAGTGAGTCCAGTTGCGCGACGCCTCCCAATCCGAGTGCAGGGAAGAATCCGTAGCAATGTCCTACACCCAAGGGGCCTTGCGCCAGCACTGCTGCATCGAACATTGGATGGCCGTCTTTGTCGACCAAGTCCAACCTCTCTTCAGGGAGCCGGAAGACGGAAGTTGCATCTCCGCCGATATCACCTGGCGAGAATCTGTCCTCCGTCAATCGCCTGCAGAGGACTGAGCCGCTCAAGAGATCGATCTGGCCCGGACCGTACTGCGTATGCACGAAGTAGATGGTGCCGAACGCAGAGTAAGCGTAGGCGAGTGTGTCCTCTGGAGCGAGATCCGGATCGTGCCGTAACGCCAGCTCCATCACCATTGCGAGATCCTGCGGATGGCATAGCTGGATGCGGCCGCCTCTGAAGACTGATCGCCCGCGACGGATCAGCAGGTCGCGAATCGCAGCTGGTACTACGTTTTCGAGTGCGTCAACTTCTACGTTGCTGAGGGGGGCAGAATTCAAAAGGCTCGATTGCTGCATGGACGGTCCTGACTCGACAGGAGGTCACTGCTGGGCATGGTCAATCGGAACGCTGCCAGTGCTGGAGACCTCGGGTCAGATACTGTCTGTCATAGATCTACCTTGAGGCTATGCAACTAATCTGAAAAGAGGCGCGCGGGCGTGGCCTCGCATTCGCGATTCAGCATCTTCGACTACCGGCAGTCGGAGTTGCTGGAAGAAGCTCGCCTGAGCGCCCGCCATGCGCTCACCGCCGACACCACGCACAGCGCCAGCAGCAGTCCCACGTCCAGCAGCAGCAACCACAGCAGGTGCATGCCGTGCACCGGTGGTTGATGCATGGCCGACAGCATCCACGGTACCGACCACGCCAGCAGCAGAACGAAGGCAATCAACAGGCGCAGCCACAGTCGCTTCAGTTTCCATGGCCGCACGATCAAGGCGGCCACGACCAGTTCAACCGTGCCCAGCAACGCGAACATGATGACGGTGCTGGTCGGGTAGGACAGTTCGGCGCCTTCCAGGCGGTGCAGCAACCAGTAGTCCGGGGTGAAGCCGGCATTGACCAGCGCAGCGATCAGCGCCAGCCAGGTCAGCGCGACCAGCAGCCAGAACAGGCGGATGTAACGTCTAGGCATCGGCGGTGTCCATGGTAGCGGGCAGGCGGCTGCGTGATGCATAGCACACCGATGTGGCGATCGCGGCCAGCGCCAGCAGGCCAGGCCCGACAGTGAAGTACAGCAGGCGCAGCGGGTGGTTGTGCATCAGCGTCCAGGTCGCGAACGTCAGCGGAACCGCCAGCACCAACAGCTTGGCGAACAGCGGCCGCAGCACCGCAATCAGTGGCTGGGCACCGAGGAACATATGGAACAGATAGAACTGGGCGATGCCAAGGCCGATGTCGCGATGCGAGGTGAAGCCGAAATTGTCGCGATACCAGTTCATTCCCAGCGGAATCAGTGCCCAGTACAGCAGCGCTACTACCAGATGCAGCAGCAGGGCGATCAACAGGGGCTTGCCGCGAAGGAACATGGGCGCACGGGGTTGGGCGGGGCAGCGTACCCCAGTGCGGACGCCCGTGACCGCATCGTGTGAAGACTGTTGACGGCGTGAAGGAATTTGGACACAATAGCGCTCCTTCGACGCAGGTCGAACGGAATCTGCGGGAATAGCTCAGTTGGTAGAGCGCAACCTTGCCAAGGTTGAGGTCGCGAGTTCGAGTCTCGTTTCCCGCTCCAGATTCTACAGGGCCCCGGTAGGGGCCTTGTTTTTCTCCCGCCACGGCAAGGCGGGGCACGTTGGGCCACAAGGCTTTACGCGCAGTCAGAAAAGTGAAATCGCTGGTGTGTGTTCCGGATTTCCGGTACCATGGCGGCTTATGCGGGAATAGCTCAGTTGGTAGAGCGCAACCTTGCCAAGGTTGAGGTCGCGAGTTCGAGTCTCGTTTCCCGCTCCATGTTCCGACAGGCCCCATCATGGGGTTTTGTCTTGTCAGGGCTCCGTTCCTGGCGCGCAGTACGTTGGCCTCATGGCAGAGTGGCTATGCACCGGATTGCAAATCCGTTTACAGCGGTTCGATTCCGCTTGAGGCCTCCAATTGAAAAGCCCTGACTCCGGTCAGGGCTTTTTGTTTGTCTGGATACCGGCACGTGCCCGGATCGATACTCGCTACAGCCGGGCCAGCGCCTGCACCGTGGCCTGCGTCAGCGGCTGGGGCAGTGAATCCACGGCAAACCAGCCTAGCCCGGTCTGCACACCCGGCTCCTGGATGGAGGCCTCGGTGCAGGTAGTTGCCCGTGCCTCGTAGATCGGCGCAACCCAGTGCTGCGCAAGCGCCGGCTCGAAATGATCGGCCACGCATAGCAGGCGCAGCAGCTGCACTTCCAAGGCGGTCTCCTCGCGGACTTCGCGGACCACGGCAGCCTCTACCGTTTCCATCCAGTCGACTTTGCCGCCGGGCAGGCCCCAATGCCCGCGCTCCGGATCGCGTCCGCGCTGGATCAGCAGGATGCGGCCGTCGGCATCACGGACGACGACGCCGCATCCAACGCGGGGAATCTGCAGTTCAGTCATGGCAGAGAATGAAGAAGGAGCCGTCTTCATTCTTGCATGCACGCCGTATCAGGCGAACCCGCGCTAGGCTGGGCACCTGTGCATCAGCAACCTCACAGGTGTGTCGCATGCTTCTCCGGCAACTCGGCGCTGACGACGCCGATATTCTCTGGCAAGCACGGTTGCAGGCCCTTCGCGAGTCGCCTGCGGCGTTCCTGTCCACGCTGGCCGAGGCGCAGAATGACTCGGCGGACGTGATGCGCGCCCAGCTTGGCGATCCTGGTACGCGCTACTTCGGCACGTTCGTGGACGGCATGCTGGTGGGTTTCCTGCGTTACGTACGCCCGGTGCGGATGGCGCGACGGCATACGGCGGAAGTGCACAGTGTCCATGTGGGTGCTGGCCATCGAGGCCAGGGTATCGCCCGTCAACTTCTTCTTGCCGCGTTCACGGCTGCGCGCGCGGAAGGCATTGAATCGCTCACTCTCACGGTGCTGGCGGACAACGCCGCCGCGCGCGCGCTGTATGAATCGCTGGGTTTCACCGAATCCGGCGTCGAGCCGCGCGCGGTGAAGCGCGACGGCCGCTATGTGGACATGGTGTCGTACTGGATTTCAGTGACCAGCCACCCACCATCGCCGGCACCTTGAATCACCCGCTCTACGCCGGATCGTGGACCGGCGTCTGCGCGCGGAAGTTGCGCCCGACTGGTTCACCCACGCTCAGGTAGTGGCGGAACAGATAGATCAACGGTTTCCAGTGGGCGACATCGATGTGCTGGGTGCCAGCCACGGTGATCGCTTCGTGCGCATGCACGCAACGGATCCGTCCTTCGACGATCACGAAGCCCTGGCCGTCATCTTCGGCGGGCGGGTGCATCGCCATCATGCTGACTTCCACCTGCAGCGGGCACTCGGCAATCGCCTCTGGCGCGACGTGCGTCGAGGCGACCGCACTGAAGCCCCCCAGCGCGAACTTGTCACGCACATGCACGTAGCCCATGGCCTGTTTGGCTGTGGGCACCGGGTCGCAGCCTGTCGCGCGCGCGATGGCCTCGACCTGTGCGGCCTGCGCGGAGGATGGGAAGTTCAGTACGCACTCGTTGCGCAGCTGCAGGTTGCGATAGCCCTGACCCTGCACGCCTAGGCCCAGCACTACCCGGTTGCCCAGGGCCCAGAACGAAGACAACGGACTGATGTTGCTGCTGCCGTCGTCGTTCAGCGTGGTCATCAGCAACACAGGCGTGCCCGGGTACAGGACCGAAGGGGTGATGCGGCGGCGGGGAATCGGAGCGGTTTTCACGGCAGGCCTTGCGCTATCGGGGTGGCCACTGTGCCTTGGCAGCGGGTGCCGACGCTTCGGCCTGCATCGAACTGTCGGCCTGCAACGGCGTGCCACAATGCGGGCATGGTCCACACCTCCGGTTCCCTTGTCAGCGTCGGTGCCCTGGTTGGCGACCAGGCGCGCGCATCCATGCTGCTGCAGTTGATGGATGGGCGTGCGTATACTGCGACGGAGCTGGCACGCGTGGCTGGGGTGACACCGCAGACGGCGAGCACGCATCTGCGCAGGCTGGTCGAGGGCGACCTGCTGGTCGCTGTCGCGCAGGGGCGCCACCGCTATCACCGGCTGGCCTCGCACGAAGTCGCCGACATGCTGGAGGGCATGCTGCGCGTTGGGGACCGCACGCCGTGCTGCACCGCAGTGGCATCACGCAGCATGCCGGCGTTGCGCCAGGCGCGTTCCTGCTACCGGCATCTGGCCGGTGTGCATGCGGTGGCGATCACCGACCGCTTGTTGCAGGCCGAACACCTGGTACCGCACCAGGCGCATTGGCAGGTGAGTGTGGAGGGCGCAGCGTTCCTGCAGGAGCTCGGCCAGCCGCTGGCTGAGCTGCTGCGGCTTCCCGTGACGGTCAAGCCTGCGCGCTACTGCCGAGGATGCCTGGACTGCACCGAGCGGCGCCCGCATCTGGCCGGGCTGGTCGGCGAGGCGATGCTGGACAGCTTCGTGAAGAACGATTGGCTTCGGCGGGTTGAGGGTCGACGCGAACTGCGCCTGACGCAGCCGGGGCGCGAAGCGCTGTGGACGCGGTTCGGCCTGGCGACATAAGGGCCCCTCCCGTCTCATTCGCCCACGACATGGCAAGGCGCTATGGTCGAGTTCCAAGTCTTAGGGAGCTGCAATGGCGAGCAAGGACATGAACGATCGCGGCACGCTGGCGGTATGCCGGCAATGAGCAAATCTTCTGTGGAAGTACGTTGGCTGACGTTCCGGCTGATGAACGGCCAGTCGATCGGACCGGATCGGCTGAAGGATGGATGGGTGATTGCTTCGGAGACCCGCCACTGTGGCGTGCGGCGTGAAGCCATCGAAGGCGCGGGCGTGGTCTACGCGCTGTATGCACCGGCCAACCTGGCCTCACCGCGGCGCGCGGAGATGCGCATGCGCGAATTCCTGATGAGCTCCGGCTACACCTTCACCATGGGTACGCTGGGCGGCTGACGCCGCCCTTTTGGGGATTACGGGCGTACGGTCAGTGCCTGGCCGAGCATGCCGATCGGACCGCGCGCATCGTGCAGCACGGTGCTGGTCAAGCCGAGACCCTGGTGGCCAAACGACACCGACGTGTCGAAGCCCAGCCACTCGCCTTCGGGCATGCCGAACAGGTGCGCGGTCAGATCGAGGTTGGGGAAGGCGACCTCCTTCGGATCGGCGCGCACGGCCATGCCATTGGACAGATCGAACAGGGTGGCGGCACGGGCCAGCGGACTGACCGGCTCGCCGTCCAGCAGCGCGTGCTTCGCGCGCGCCCAGTAGGTGGCACGGCCGGGCCCCTGATCATGTCGGCGGATCTCCACGCTCTTGATGAAACCGCCTGGCCAGACCGTACCTGGGTCCCACGCGGGCATTGATTCCGGCGGAGCAATGCCGGTGATCGGCGTGCCGGCGATGGCCTGCGTATCGTTCGGGCGCATCAGCCATGCACGCACGCGCAGCGCCGGGCGATCGTCATGGCGCAGCGTGGCTTCGACCAGTTCGATGGTGCGACCACCGCGCAGCACCTGTACGTCGGCCTCCATCGCTTCGATCGGAATGGTGCCGAGGATGTCGTAGGACAGGCGCGCGATCAGAAAACCGTGCCCACGCGCTGCGGCGTCGCGTTCCAGGTGGTGCGCCAGCAGCCCGATCGCAGGTGCGATGTGTTGTTCGCGGATGTTCCAGGCGCCGCCCGTGTGTTCGGTCGGCAGGTAGCGGGTGTCGCTCAGTCGTTCGAAGAAGGCCATCGTATGCGTTGTGTCAGCAGGGAGGGGAGGCGGCAGATGCTGCGCGGGTCCCTGCATCGTAAGCGTTTGGCAGCGTGGCCGGCTGAGCCGGCTCCCGCAGGAGCCGGCCGGATGCCGGTCAGGAGGACTGGCAATCCATTTCGCGGCACATCTTGTACTGGGCCAGGCATTCTGCGGGTGTCTTGGCCAGTGGGCCTGAAGTTGCGCGCAGACAATATTCGTACTGCTGGCTGCAGAATTCACAGGGGCCTGCGGCGAAGGCCAGCCCGGTCACGGCCATGCCAAGGAACATCACGGTCTTCAAGGTCGTCTTGATCATCACGTCAGTCCTTTGTGTGCCCGTCAATGGGCCCGGCCACCATAGCAGTCCTTATGGCGCGCCCCTGATGAGCTGCGACACGTTGAGCTCAACGCTGGATTGCCTTCAAGGCGTCGACAACCTGTGCTTCAGAGAAGCCACAATGCCCTTCGCCCACCGGCGGCAGCACGCGCGGCAATGGTCGCGCGCCAGCCTGTGCGGCCATCTGCGGATACACCGCCTGCATGTGCGGCACGATGGTGGGATCGTTGTTGTTGAACTGGACCGCCAGCGGTCGCTTCAACGCGCCGCTCAGTGCCAGCTTCGCGCGGACATCGGCCTGTGCCGCAGGCACGGGAGCGATGCGCTGCACGCCGGCATTGAACGCGGCGTCGTCACCGAATCCGCTGTACACCACACCAAGGTTGCCGGCCGGCATGCCGCCGCTGCGCGTGGCCAGTTCATGCAGGACCAGCGTGTGCAGGCTGATTGTCCCGGCCAGTGCATCCGGAGCGACCTGCAGTCGCTTGGCGAGCATGTCGGCATGCTGGGGATTCCGTTGCAGCGCGTCGGCGATGCCCTGATAGAGCACTCCCTGCGGCAGCACGGCCGCTTCATGCGAAGCCAGTCCGGTGGCCGGCAGGCCTGCAGCGTTGGGGAAAAAGTAATCGAAGGCGACCAGCGTGGTCAGCAGATCTGCGGCGATCTGTTCGCCACTGAGATTGGCACCGCACAGCGAGACGCCACCCGTGTAGTGCTTCGGGTAGCGCTCGAGGCTGGCGAGTGCCACCGCGCCGCCCATCGAGAATCCGAGCAGCCAGGTGTGGCGCACGCGCTTGAGTTCGCCCAGCGCGTGCTGGCGCAGGCGCTCCATGTCGGTGATCGCATCGGCCACTGCCCAGCCCTGGCTGGCGTAGGCACTCTGCGCGACGGCGTAGCCTGCGGACAGCAGCGTTGCGGTGCTGTCATTGGCGGTCATCGGCGTAGTGCGTGGCACGCCCACCGGCTCGTAGCCGTGCGCCAGCATCACCAGGTCGCCGTTCCAGTCAGCCGGCACGTCCAGGCGCCAGGGTGCGCCCTGCAGCTCACCGCTGAGCATGCGTGGTGCCGTGGGGGGCGCAGCCAGCAGCGATGCCGCAGGCAGCAGAAGGCCGAGGGCGAGGGCGCATCGAAGCAAGGGTCGCATCGTGGTCATTCCATGCGGGAATGGCGCCGAGCATAGATCCCCGCAAAACCTTGCGCGCGCTGCACTGCCGCAGGGGATTGCCCGCCGGCCAGGCTGCGCTCTACGCTGGCGGCATGGTCCTGCACAGCACCGCGTCGATTATCCGCATTCCCCACGGGAAGGCGGGATAGCGCGCGGTCGCCACGGCCATGCAACCCGCCCGGGAGGGCGGGTTGCATGCGGCGCTCTCCCGGGTACTGGAATCCATCAAGGAGAACGCAGATGCATCATCTTTCATCGACCGACAATGCGCCGACCCTGCACCTGGTGTGCGGCAAGATCGGTTCCGGCAAATCCACCCTGTCGCAGCAGCTGGCGGCGCAGCCACGTCATGTGCTGATCAGCGAGGACGCCTGGCTGGCCGCGCTGTATCCCGACCAGATCCATTCCGTTGCCGATTACCTGCAGCGCGCGGCCGCGCTGCGCGGAGCGCTGACGCAGCATGTATGCGCAATCCTGCAGGCCGGCGTTTCGGTCGTGCTCGACGTTCCGTTCAATACGCGGGCCGCCCGTGCATGGGGCCGAGAACTGTTCGAGTCGGCCGGTGTTGCCCACCAGCTGCATTTTCTCGATGTTGCCGACGCCATCTGCAAGGCGCGGCTGCATGCCCGCAACGCGCGCGGTGAGCACCCGTTCCAGCCCAGCGACGAAGCCTTCGAGCAGATCACCCGTCACTTCGTGGCACCTGCGCAGGAGGAGGGCTTCGTGGTGATCCGCCATTCACAGGATGCTTGAGGGCCCGGAGAGGGCGGCGTTCAGTCGACCATTTCGGTGGTGATTCCGATACGATCTGTCGCATTGAGCTCGCCTCGCTTGACCCGGAGTCCCGTCATGGTCGACCGTCTCGCCATACTGCTCGAACGTTTTGCGGTGACCGCCTCGGTATTCCATGCCGGTGCGCTGTGCGGCATCAACACGCTGGAGGGCGAAGACGAGGCGGGTCAGCTGCACCTGGTGCGGCGCGGGCCGGTGCAGGTCAGCCACGGGCAGCAGACCGTGCAGGTCGAAGTGCCGAGCCTGCTGCTGTATCCGCGGCCGATGCCGCATCGATTCAGCACCGACCCGCAGCAGGGCGCCGACATGGCCTGCGCCAACCTGCATTTCGAGGGTGGCCGGCTCAATCCGATCAGCGCCGCGCTGCCTGATTTCATCTGCCTGCCGCTGGCCGATCTGTATGGCGGCAACGCGGCGCTGGAACTGCTGTTCGAAGAAGCGTTCGAGCAGCGTTGCGGGCGGGCGGCGATGGTCAACCGGCTGTTCGAGGTGGTGATGATCCAGGTGCTGCGTCAGCTGATGGAAGGCGGCGAGATGCGTGGCGGCCTGTTCGCCGGGCTGGGTCATCCGCGGCTGCGGTTGGCGCTGGTGGCGATGCATGAAGCGCCGGCGCAGGCGTGGACGCTGGAAGACCTGGCCGAAGTGGCCGGCATGTCACGCAGCGTGTTCGCCGCCAGCTTCCGCGAGGCGATGGGCACCACGCCGGGCCAGTACCTGCAGGGCTGGCGGGTGGGGCTGGCGCAGCAGGCACTGCGCCAAGGCAGACCGCTGAAGCGGATTGCCGACGATGTGGGGTACGGCAGCGAAGCGGCGCTGTCGCGCGCGTTCAAGGCGCACACCGGGCAGTCGCCGCGGGAATGGCGGGGACAGGCCCGTGCCAGTGCGGCCTGAGCGTCAGCCGAGCACCAGCCGGGCCAGCTTCATCCCACCGAACAGGCCGGCCAGGCCCAGTGCCACCGAGCCGCCGGCATACAGTGCCGCCAGCCCATGCTGGCCACGCTGCAGCAGCAGGCCGATCTCCAGCGCATAGGTGGAAAACGTGGTGTAGCCGCCGAGGATGCCGGTGGCCAGCAACAGGCGCAGCTGCGGCGAGGCGCCATTGCGCATCGCGAAGACCTCGACCACCACGCCCATCAGCAGGGCGCCGCTGACGTTGATCAGGAAGGTCGACCAGGGCCAGGGACTGCCGACGGCCACCCGCGCGCCGATCAGGTTGCAGGCATGGCGCAGGCAGGCACCGATGCCGCCTCCGACGAAGACCAGGAAATAATTGTTCAGTGTTTGCATGGCGTGCCTCGAATGCGGGTTCGCAGGGTCAATGGCGAACGCCGAGGGCAGGCACGACCTGCCGTCGACGAACACCGGGTTCGTCCTGGCAGGAGCCATCAGCCTTCTCAGGCGGTTATCGGGGGAGCCCCATCCCCATCGCGGTCCATGCTACCAGCGGCGGTGCATTCACGTCATCGAGGTCGTCAGCACGCGGGCGACCTTGCTGCGGCTGAAGCCATCCATCAGCAGTTCGAACGCGAGCAGATCCAACGCTGCATGGCGGCGATGGTCGATCTCCAGCCCGTTCTCGGCTACCAGGTGACTGACCAGCTCGTAGGCGTCCTGCCAGACATCCAGATGGGCCTGGCTGGGGATGTAGGCGCTGCCAGGCTCACCGACGCCGAGCCCGCTGACCCCGTAAAGCAGCTCGCGTGCGTCCAGCTTGGCCGCATCGGCGATGCGGAACAGCTGTTCGGCCTTAACGTGCGAGGCACTCACATGGTCGTTGAGCCAGTTGCTGATGGTTGCTGTCGTTGATTTGGCGGCGCGTGCCAGATCGGCTGGGCGTGGGTGCCCGGCTTTCTTCATGGCTGCCGCGAGTCGTTGGCCGAGAGTATTCATCTATGCAAGGCAGCTTAACGCGTGGATTGCGAAGAAGCCTTGTCGCAAGAATCAGTCTGGTTAACAGAAGGACCGACCGTGACCGAATTCTGGAGCAAGCGGCAGGTGCGCACCCGGCTGGGATTCCAGACCGATGCCGAACTGGCCCGCTTCTTTGGCATCAGCCGTTCCGCAGTGTCGCAATGGCCGAAGGATTTCCCGATTCCGGCCCTGCGGCAGTACATCCTGCATCAGCGCTATCCGAACCTGTTCCCCACGACAGAAGCGTCGGCGGGCGAATCCATCTGACTTGCGCCGCCTTTTGTCGCATTTAGCACGCTAAGCGCAATTTGCTAAGTATGCTTAGCAAAATAGGCAAGATCGATCGATCTGAGGGTCACAATCGGCGCCATCTACTGGAGTCATCGGTCCATGGTTCCCGCGGCCTGTCGGCTTCACCCCATCCGGGGGCCCCGGGGTCCCGTATGTAGTTTCGTGAACGATTAATAATTTCAATCACGAAAGTCGCTGCATGTAATTGACCTGTCGTGAAATCTATGACTAATTGGAGTCAACCAGGCGTGAAGCCTGGGAGTCTTTCAGTAGCACGCAAGTGAGTCGGTAGACCGTCAACAATGCAGAACAAGTCCAACGGAGGTCGTATGGAATACGGCATGCATGGCTTGGCTGAACGGGTACGCCGCGAACTGGAAGCCAGTTACCACAAACACGGATGCGGTCCGGCGTTCTGGGATACCTACCAGCAGGTGCTGGACCGTCTGGTCCCGCAGGGGACCGAGCGTACCGAAGTCACCAACGAAATGGCGCTGATCATCGAACAGCTGGGCATCGTCCGGCGTGCGCAGCTTGTGCCGCCGCACGCCAGCGGGTCGCGTTGATTCAGAGCAGGCGCCAGGCGCCGCAGGCAAGCAGCGCCAGCAACAAGGACAGCAGCGCCAACGTCCGGGGTCGCCACAGGCGCTTCGGTTGTCCGGCCATTGCCTGCGGACTGCAGTAGCGCACCAGCGCCGGACCGAAACCGGCCCGGTGCTGCTGTTGTGCGCAGGCCTCCAGGCAGGCACCGCAGGCCAGGCAATCGGCCTGCGGTCCCTGGCGGATGTCCAGTTGCATCGGGCAGGCAATGACGCAGGCCGCGCAATCGGTGCAATCACCCAGACGGTCGGCGCTGAAGGTCGGCATCGGTCCGGCCAGCAGCGGATGCGCGGCGCGGAATACGTAGTCCTGCGCAGTGGTCGGGTCGAGCAGGCCGCGGCCACGGCCCAGCACCCCGCCGAGCCCGGATGGACGTGGCCCGCGCGGCTCACCGCGACGGGCGTCGTACAGCATGCGCGGCGTATGCGGATCGGTCAGCAGTGGCTGCATGCGTGCGAACGGGCACAGCGAACGGCAGACCTGCTCGCGCAGGAAACCGGCGTTTCCCCAGGTGGCAGCGGCATAGAACAGTACCCAGAACGTTTCCCAGCCGCTCCAGCCAGCGTTTGGCGCGGCGGCCAGCAAGCCGGTGATCGGGCTGAACAGGCCGACGAAGGTAATGCCGGTCCACACTGACAGCAGTCCCCAGGCAAGCTGGGTGACCGGGCGTACAGCAGGTGCCGGCAGCATGCGGGCCGCGCTGCGGGCGATCCAGTCGAAGGCGCGCCGCCACAGCGTCTGCGGGCAGGCATGGCCGCACCAGATGCGTCCGGCGAGGTGGGTAAGCAGCGCCAGGCCGACGGCCAGCACCGCCAGCAGGCCGATCAGTACGCCGACGTCGCCGGGCCACAGGGTCCAGCCGAACAGGTCGAATCGCCGCGCGTTGATGTCCAGCAGCAGCGCCTGGCGGCCCTCCCAGCGCAGCCACGGCAGTGCGTAGAACAGCGCCAGCAGGGCGGCGCTGAGCGTGCCGCGCCAGTGCCAGGGACGGGGAGTCCGGGTACATGACGTGCTCATCCCAGCGGCAGCTCGTCGTCGTCATCGCTCGGCATGGGCCGCTGCAGGTACCAGGTGACCGCGCTGGACAGTGCCGTCACCGACCAGAACATGAAGAATCCCGCCGTGTAACCCAGTTCGCGGCTGATTGCGGTGCCCGGGAAACTGATGGCCTGCAGGCGCAATGGATCGACGAAGGCGAAGAACACCACGCTGGCCACGCCGGCGGCGATGAAGCTGGGCCAGAGGATGGCGCCCCACTGCTGGATCAGCCGCTGGCGGCGGTTGGGAGAAGGTCTGTTCATGCTGTCCCGGATCGAAAAGTGGGCGGCGCGTATACTTCGCCAGGGTCGGCGCTGCATCCGCAGGGCATGCTTCCTGCAAGCGTGCCAGCCTAGGTGCAGCGGACTGCGCCGACATTGATCTGGATCAACGGTGGTGATGGCCGGCTGCGGCACACTGCCGGCAAGCTTTGGGTGCCCCGATGAACGCAACACCGCCGCCTGTTCTTCCCGTTGCCTCGCCCGAGTTGTGCACCGAGCAGGAAGTGACCCGCCTGGTTCACGACTTCTATGCGCGCGTGCGCGAGGAAGAGCGGCTGGGGCCGGTGTTCGGCGCGCACGTCCACGATTGGCCCGAGCACCTGGCGCAGCTGGTCGACTTCTGGTCGGCGATGTTGCGCGGCACCCGCCGCTTCAAGGGCTCGCCGATGTCCAAGCACATGGCCATCGAGCTGGACAAGGACCTGTTCGACCGCTGGCTGGTGCTGTTCCGGATCACCACCGCCGAATGCAACAACCCGCCGATGCAGGAGCTGGCCAACGACGTGGCCGCGCGCATCGGTGACACCTTCTGGAAGCGCTACCAGATGCTGCGCTGGCCGCAGGTCGGCCTGCCGGTGCTGGGCATCCCTGCCAAGGATTGATCTGGGTCAAGGCGGCGCGGGCCGCCCGGCGCGATGCTGGCGGCATGGACACGTTCTCTCCCGCCGCCGGTGGCCTGGCCTGGACCTTCGACCCCGATCTTCTGCGCCGGCACGACCGGCCGGGCCCTCGCTACACCTCGTACCCGACCGCGCCGCATTTCCATGATGGCTTCGACGCGCCGGCGCTGCGCCAGGCGATCGCCGACAGCAACCAGCTGGCCCGCGCGCTGTCGTTGTACGTGCATGTGCCGTTCTGTTCCAGCCCCTGCTTCTACTGCGGCTGCAACCGGGTGATCACCCGTGATCGCGGTCGTGGCCACAGCTACGTCTCACGCGTGCTGGCCGAGGCCGACCTGCTGGCGCCGCAGTTCGATGACGGCCGTGAAGTGATCCAGCTGCACCTGGGCGGTGGTACGCCGAACTTCCTCGATGCCGAAGCGATGACCACGCTGGTGGAAGGATTGCGCCGGCGCTTCGATTTCAGTGATTCGCCGCAGCGCGATTTCTCGATCGAACTCGATCCGCGCTTCATCGACACCCGCGACGTCGCCATGCTGGCGCGGCTGGGCTTCAACCGGGCCAGCCTGGGCGTGCAGGATTTCGATCCGCAGGTGCAGGAATCGATCAACCGCGTGCAGGGCGTGCAGCAGACGCTGGACATCCTGCGCGCCTGCCGCGACAGCGGCATGCGTTCGGTCAACGTCGATCTGATCTATGGGTTGCCGGGACAGAGCCTGGAAGGCTTCGGTCGCACCCTCGAGCTGCTGCTGGCGCTGCGCCCGGACCGCCTGGCGGTCTACGGCTACGCGCATCTGCCGCATCTGTTCCGCGCACAGAAGCAGATCGACGAAAGCTGTTTGCCGTCGCCGGAAGACAAGCTGGCGCTGCTGGGCCTGGCGGTGGAGAAGCTCTCCGCGGCGGGCTACCAGTACATCGGCATGGATCACTTTGCGTTGCCGGAAGAGGATCTGTCGCGCGCACAACGCGCCGGCCAGCTGCATCGCAACTTCATGGGCTATACCACCCACGCCGATACCGATCTGCTTGGCCTGGGCGTGAGTGCGATCAGCCACATCGGTGCCACCTACAGCCAGAATCCGCGCGACCTGCCGTCGTGGGAGGACGCGGTGGACCAGGGCCAGCTGCCGGTCTGGCGCGGCGTGGCGTTGAGTGCCGACGACCAGTTGCGCGCGGAACTGATCCAGCAGCTGATGTGCCAGGGCGAGGTGGATGGCGTGCTGCTGGGGCAGCGTCACGGCTTGGATTTCGAGCAGTACTTTGCCGAGGACCTGCGTTCGGTACAGCGGCTGCAGGAAGACGGCCTGGCCGAATACCGCGATGGCGTGGTGCGTGCCAGTGAACCCGGGCGACCGCTGCTGCGGTTGCTGGCGATGTGCTTTGACCCGTATCTGCGTGCCGCGCACGAGCAACCACGTTACTCGCGGGCGATCTGAAAGCGGGACGTGCTGCGTGCGTGTGGTGCCCGGAGCCGGAATCGAACCGGCATGGGGTTGCCCCCGGCGGATTTTAAGTCCGATGCGTCTACCAGTTTCGCCATCCGGGCCTGCAGTGCGGCGCCGATTGTAGCCCACCTGCGGTTCCGCAACCGGATTGCATCATGGCCGCGGCGTGCTTAACTGTCGATCGCATTCATGTCATAGTCCCTGCCATCGTTCCCAGGGGGGGAGCCACCTGATGTCGCTGCACGCGATTGCCTATGCCAGTGAGGCCCGCGCCGATCTGCAGACAACCGATCTTGACCGCCTGCTGGCCGACGCCACGGCATTCAATCGTGTAGCCGGTGTCACCGGTGTGCTGATGTTCGACGGAGCGCGCTTCCTGCAGTATCTCGAGGGCCCGGAGGACGGCATCGATTCGGTGTTCCAGCGCATCCTCAATGCGCGCAGCCACGGGCAGCTGAAAGTGTTATGCCGTGCCCCCGTGGTGCAGCGCGCATTTCCGCGCTGGTCGATGGGCACGCGACGGATCGAAGCGGACCTGCTGGCACAGATCATCGACACCGCCTGGCCAGGCTTCCTTCAGGGCAGTGGTGGCTTCGAACGCCTGCTGCAGGCCTGGACCGGCGCCGACGGCGAACTGGAACCGGCCGCGGTGGCGTTGGGGTCCTGAGCCCGCCTTGGCGGCAGGGCGCCGGGGCCGGTAGGCTGTAGCCTTTCTGGCGCAGGTTTTCCGGAGTGGTGCAGCAGATGAGTGTGTTGGCCGAGGCCATGGCAGCGTATGTGCGATCGCATCCGTTGCGCGGGATGTGCCGATGAGTGCGCCGGTAGCGGCGGCCAGCGCACCCCGGTTTGCGGTGATCGGCCTGGGCTACGTCGGCCTGCCGTTGGCGGTGGCGTTTGGCCGGCAGTGGCCGACGTTGGGTTTCGATATCGATGCCGCTCGCATCGCCGAGCTGCGCAACGGCCAGGACCACACGCTGGAAATGGAATCCGACGAGCTGGCCAGTGCGCAGCTGCTGCAGTACGGCAGCGATCCGGCACTGCTCGATGCCTGCAACGTCTACATCGTCACCGTGCCGACCCCGATCGATGCTTACGAGCAGCCTGACCTGGAGCCCCTGCGTTCAGCGACACGGCTGATTGCCAGTCATCTTCGCGCCGGCGACCTGGTGATCTACGAGTCCACGGTCTACCCCGGTACCACCGAGGAAGTGTGCGTGCCGCTGCTGGAGCAGGGTTCGGGCCTGCGCTTCAACGAAGACTTCTATTGCGGCTACAGCCCGGAACGGGTCAGCCCCGGCGACCGCCAGCGGCGCCTGGCCGACATCCGCAAGATCACTTCCGGCTCGACAGCGGAAGTTGCTGCGGTGATTGATGGTCTGTACCAGCGCATCATCGCCGCCGGTACCTTCCCGGCACCGTCGATGCGGGTGGCCGAAGCGGCCAAGGTGGTCGAGAACATCCAGCGCGACGTCAACATTGCGCTGGTCAACGAGCTGGCCCTGATCTTCGACAGGCTGGGCATCGATACCCAGGACGTACTGGACGCCGCCGGCAGCAAGTGGAATTTCCTGCCGTTCCGGCCGGGGCTGGTCGGCGGCCACTGCATCGGCGTGGACCCGTACTATCTGCTGCACAAGTCCGAGAGCGTGGGCTATCACCCGGACCTGATCCACACCGCACGACAGGTCAACAACCGCGTCGGCGAGCACGTGGCGGCGCGGGTGCTGGCGATGCTGGCCGAGCGTGGCCGTGCGCCGGCGGACGCACGCATCCTGGTGCTGGGCGTGACCTTCAAGGAGGATTGCCCGGACCTGCGCAACAGCCGCGCGCTGGAACTGGCGCAACGCCTGCGTGATGCCGGTGCGCAGGTGGAGGTCAGCGACCCCTGGGTCGGCCCGGCGGCGCTGACCGGCGAGGGCCTGGATTGGCTGGCCGATCCCGGGGCGGGGTGCTATGACGCGGTGGTGCTGGCAGTGGCCCACGCCCGTTTCAAGGCGATGGATGAATCCGCAATCCGGGCGCTGCTGGCGCCGGGAGGCCTGGTCTACGACGTGAAATCGGCCTGGCCGCGCAACGTGGTTGACGATCGCTTGTAAGCCTTGGCAGCGGGCGGCGCGGTAGACTCGGGGGCAGTTGCAACCGAGGAAAGCCATGCACCGGTATATCGTCTACCTGCTCGCCATCCTGATGTTCCCGATATGCCTGTGGCTGGCCACGATCTGGCCGGCCTGGTATTGGGGCGTCGGCCTGACTGCCGCGATGGTGGCGCTGGGGACCTGGGACCTGCTGCAGAAACGCAGCACGCTGCGCCGCAACTATCCGGTGATGGCGCACTTCCGCTACGGGCTGGAATCGATCGGCCCGGAGATCCGCCAGTACTTCGTGCAGAGCGACCTGGAAGACGTGCCGTTCTCGCGCCAGCAGCGTGCACTGATCTACCAGCGCGCCAAGAACGAGATGGACACGGTGCCGTTCGGCACCCTGCGCAGCACCTATGCGGTGGATTACGAGTGGATCAACCATTCGCTGGCACCGACCGCCATCGCCAAGCATGACTTCCGTGTGTTGATCGGCCCGAACTGTGCCAAGCCTTATTCGGCCAGCGTGTTCAACATCTCGGCGATGAGCTTCGGTTCACTGTCGGCCAATGCCATCCGCGCGCTGAACGAAGGCGCGCGCCAGGGCGGCTTCTACCACGACACCGGCGAGGGTTCGATCTCGCCCTATCACCGCGAGATGGGTGGTGACCTGGTGTGGGAGATCGGCTCGGGCTATTTCGGTTGCCGTGACGAGAAGGGCGGTTTCAGCGAGGAGCGCTTCGTTGCCAATGCCACCCATGATCAGGTCAAGATGATCGAGATCAAGCTGTCGCAGGGCGCCAAGCCCGGCCACGGTGGCGTGCTGCCGGCGCCGAAGGTGACCGCCGAGATCTCGGTGACGCGTGGCGTGCCGATGGGTGTGGACTGCGTGTCACCCTCGCGTCACTCGGCGTTCTCGACGCCGGTCGAGCTGCTGCAGTTCGTCGCCCGCCTGCGCGAGCTGTCCGGTGGCAAGCCGGTCGGTTTCAAGTTGGCCATCGGCCACCCGTGGGAGTGGTTCGGCATTGCCAAGGCGATACATGAGACCGGCCTGCTGCCGGACTTCATCGTGGTCGACGGTGCCGAGGGAGGTACCGGCGCGGCGCCGGCCGAATTCGTCGACCATGTCGGCGTGCCGATGCACGAAGCGCTGCTGCTGGTGCACAACACCCTGGTCGGCCTCGACCTGCGCGATCGCATCCGCATCGGCGCGGCCGGCAAGATCACCAGTGCGTTCGACATCGCGCGGACCATCGCGCTGGGGGCCGACTGGTGCAATGCCGGCCGTGGCTTCATGTTCGCGCTGGGCTGCATCCAGTCGTTGAGCTGCCACACCGACAAATGCCCAACCGGCATCGCCACCCAGGATCCTGCGCGCTGGAAGCACCTGGATGCACCGGACAAGGCCACCCGCGTGTACAGCTACCACGAGCACACGCTGCACGCCTTGAAGGAACTGCTGTGTGCCGCGGGCCTGAACGATCCGGCCGAGCTGGGGCCGGAGCACATCCTGCGCCGCGTCTCACCGGTGGAAATCCGTTCACTGGCCTCGCTGTACCGCTACCTGGAACCAGGCGAACTGCTGCACAAGGTGCCCGACCATGCGGTGTTCCATGCGTTCTGGGCCGATGCACGCAGCGACTCGTTCCAGCCGCCGCCGAAGATCCAGGCGCTGCGCGCCAGCAAGTCGCGGTAACCGTTGCTGTAGCGTCGAGCCCTGCTCGACTGCCTTTCGATCAGGCGTCGAGATTAACGATTCTGTAGAGTCGAGTCTTGCTCGACTGCCTTTCAATCAGGCATCGCGCTGTTGGAACGAAGAACAGCCGAGCATGGGCTCGGCTCTACAAGGAGGCGTCATGCAGTTCAGGACCGGCACCATGGATGATGTGGCCAGGCTGTGGGCCCTGCGCACGCGCTGTGTGCGCGAGACCTGCAGCAGCCATTACCCTCCCGAGGTCATCGCGCCCTGGTCTGCCTCGCCGCCACCGTCGCAGTACGCGCGGCTGTTGTCGCAGGGGGGCTGCGTGGTGGCCGAGGACGGGCAGGGTGTCCTGCTCGGGTTCGGCGTGTTTGATACCGATGCCAACGAGGTTGATGCGTTGTTCGTCGATCCGGATCGCGGCGGCAAGGGCATCGGCCAGGCGCTGATGCAGCGCCTGCTGGCGATGGCCGATCGTGATCGTGAGGTAGTGCTGTCGGCCTCGCTCAACGCCGTGCCGTTCTATCAACGGCACGGGTTCATCAGCGTGCGCGAAGAGACCTATCCGCATCCCAGTGGCGTGGCGCTGGCCTCGGTGAGCATGCGCCGGCCGTGGTGATGTAGCGTCGGGCTTGCTCGATGTTTTTTGTAGAGTCGGGGGGGGGGGGGGCGGGGGGGGGGCGGGGGGGGGGCCGGGGGGGGCTGGGGGGAGGCAAGAAAGCCCCGG
>NZ_JAWIRR010000003.1:0-75436 GCF_036320065.1 Stenotrophomonas sp. SMYL8 | reverse complement strand
CTCGCCCCGCCCCTCCCGCGCCGGCTCCCCCCCCCCCACAACCCCCCGCCCCCCCCCCCCCGACTCTACAACGCAGGTGTCAACGCGCCGCCAGCCACCCGATCACGCCTTCCGCAGCACGCAGGCCACTGGCGTAGCACGCGGTCAGCAGGTAGCCACCTGTCGGCGCCTCCCAGTCCAGCATCTCGCCGGCACAGAACACGCCGGGCACTGCCCGCAGCATCAGGCCATCATCCAGCGCATCCAGGCGCACGCCACCGGCGGTGCTGATCACCTCGGCCATCGGCCGGGGGCGCAGCAGGCGCAGGGGCAGGCGCTTGAGCGTAGCTGCCACGGCAGGCAGGTCGTTGCCCGCTTCCTTGCCCAGCATCTCGAACACCAGTGCGGCTTTCACTGCATCCAGGCCGGCCTGGCGGCGCAGGTGCTCGCCGAAACTGCGACCCTTGCGCGGGCGTGACAGGTCGGCCAGCAGGCGTGCTTCATCGCGGCCCGGTACCAGGTCCAGCCACAGCATCGCGTGGCCATCGCGGTTGATGGTCTCGCGCAGGTCTGCGGCCAATGCGTAGATCAGGCTGCCTTCGATGCCGTACTCGCTGGCCACGCACTCGCCCTGCAGCGACTGCGGTTGTCCCGCCAGGTCCAGCCAGTGCGCGACCACCGGCTTCAACGGTGCGCCGGCATTGCGCTCGGCGAAGAACGGCGTCCAGTCCACGTCGAAACCGCAGTTGGCCGACTGCAGCGGTGCGATATCCACGCCACGTGCCTGCAGTGGCGAGACCCAGGCGCCGTCGCTGCCCAGCTGCGGCCAGCTGCCGCCGCCCATGGCCAGCACGGTAGCATCGGCATGCACTTCAACGGCGCCGTCTTCGGTTTCAAATCGCAGGGCGCCGTCGTCGCTCCATCCGATCCAGCGGTGGTTGGCGTGCAGGCGCACACCCTGTTCTTTCAGGCGGCGCACCCAGCCGCGCAGCAGTGGGGCTGCCTTGCGGTCGACCGGGAACACGCGGCCGGAGCTGCCCACATAGGTCTCCACGCCAAAGCCGGCAGCCCAGTCGCGCAGCGCCTGCGCGTCGAAGCCGTCCAGCCAGCGTCCCACGGCAGAGGCCTGCTCGCGGTAGCGGCTGTCGAACAGCGGCCGCGGATCGGAATGGGTGAGGTTGAGCCCACCCTTGCCGGCGATCAGGAACTTGCGGCCGGGCGAACCCTTGGCCTCGTACAGGTCGACCTCCAGCCCAGCGGCGCGCAGGCGCTCGGCGGCAAACAGGCCGGCCGGGCCGCCGCCGATGACGGCGACCCGCGGTGACGTTGCGGTATTACGGTTTGACATCGAGCAGCTCGACATCGAACACCAGCGACGAGCCGGCCGGGATCGGGCCAACCCGGCGGTCGCCGTAGCCGTAGTCCGGCGGGATCATCAGGGTGCGCTTGCCGCCGACCTTCATGCCGGCCACGCCCTCATCCCAGCCGCGGATGACCTGGCCGGCGCCGAGCGCGAAGGTGAACGGTTCGCCACGGCTGACCGAGCTGTCGAAGGTCTTGCCGTGCTTGGTTTCGGTGCGGTTGTCGTAGATCCAGCCGGTGTAGTGCACGGTGACCTTGCTGCCGGCAACGGCTTCGGTGCCGGTGCCCGGGACGGTATCGATGCGCTCGAAGGTGGTCAGGGTGCCACCCGGCGGTGGGCCGGACGGTTCGGTCGAGCAGCCAACGGCGGCGAGGGACAGCAGCAGGGGAAGCAGCAGGCGGCGCATCGGGCGTCTCCGGAAGGGCGCAGGGCGAGGGCGGCAAGGGTAGCGCATCGGCGCCGGGTATCATGGGGGGCATGGCAAAACTCCTGCTCAATCTGCGCAATGTCGGCGACGACGAATACGCCGATGTCTGCACGCTGCTCGACCAGCACGGCATCGCCTGGTATCGCACCGAACCCAGCCCCTGGGGCATTTCCAACGGCGGCCTGTGGCTGCGCGAGGACGCCGATCATCCGCGTGCGAAGGCGCTGATGGCCGAGTACCAGGCCGAACGCGGGCCGCGCATCCGTGCCGAGCGCGAGCAGGCGTTGCGCGAGGGGACGGCGGAGACCTTCGGCAGCCTGTTCCGGCGCCGGCCGGTGTATGTGGTGCTGGTGCTGCTGGCGATGGCCGGTGCGGCGGCGCTGGTGCTGCTGCCGTTCGTGCTGTTGCGGGGATAAGGGGTTTCGGCCGGGTTGCACCCGGCACCCGCCGATGCCAGGGCAACTACAACAGCAACAGCAACAGCAGGCAATCCGTGGTGGGCAGGGCGGTGCGGGCAGGCGGGACACGCCGTAAACCCCGCTCCGCGGCCCGGCCCAGCCGTTGGCGGCTGTGCGTTCGGGCGCTTGCGAAGCAGTGCTTCGCCAGCAAAGCGCCCTCACCCTTGGGGGCTCGATGGCGCCATCCATGGCGCCAACGGTCCCGCCTGCCCACACCGCCACGCCTCTGACAGATTCCGGGTGCCTGCCGGGGTCGGATCCCTCTGCTGCGCAGAGGGCTCTGACCCCTGAATCTGTCCGTGCGGGCGGGAGGCGCTAAAATGGCGGGATGATCGCCAATACCGCTGCCTACCATTTCGCCGTCATCGACGCCCCCCAGGCCCTGTGCGACCAGTTGCTGGCGCGTGCCGAGGCGGCGCAGCTGCGCGGTACGATCCTGGTGGCGGGCGAGGGGCTGAACCTGTTCCTGGCCGGTGCGCCGGAGGCGGTCGAAAGTTTCTATGCGGCGCTGCATGCCGATGCGCGCTTTGCCGATATGCGGGTCAAGACCAGCCTGAGCGAGCATCAGCCGTTCGCGCGGCTGAAGGCCAAGGTGAAGGACGAGATCATCAGTTTCCGCCGTGATGACGGCCAGCCGCTGGAGTATCCGCGTGCACCGGCGGTCGATCCGGCTACCGTGCAGCGCTGGTTGCGGCAGGGGCATGATGACGCCGGCAAGCCGGTGGTCATGCTCGATACGCGCAATCTGCAGGAAGTGGAGTACGGCACCTTCAAGGATGCGCTGGTGCTGCCCATCCACAAGTTCACCGACCTGCCCGAGGCATTGGCGCCGCACCGCGAAGCGCTGAAGGACAGCACCGTGGTCAGTTTCTGCACCGGCGGCATCCGCTGCGAGAAGGCCGCGCTGTGGATGGTCAACGACGGCATGGACAACGTGCTGCAGCTCGACGGCGGCATCCTCGGCTACTTCGAGGAGGTGGGCGGCGAAGGTTACGAAGGCCGCTGCTTCGTGTTCGACGAGCGCGTGGCGCTGGATGCCGAGCTGAAGCCAATGGTCGACCAGCCGCTGCCGGAGCCGCGCCCCAGCGCGTTCTGACGCTTCCTTGGTAGAGCCGGCGGCTGGTCGGCTGCGAAGCGATCTACCTGTATGCCGGCCAGCGGCCGGCACTACCAATCGCGCTTGGCGCGGATCAGGGCACCCCGGATCGGTCCGGCGGGCCCTGAACCCGTCCCACGGGAATCAGCATCCCGCCACCGTCACTGGCCGCCGCGCCCGACCGACCCCATTCATGGGGGATCCTGTGACGGAAAACTGCTGATGATCCCGTTGTCGATCCTTGACCTGGCCCCGGTCTGCGAGGGCAGTGACACCACCGCTGCCTTCGCCAACATGCTGGAACTGGCCCAGCACGCCGATGCGCTGGGCTACCGCCGCTACTGGCTGGCCGAACACCACAATATGCCGGGCATCGCCAGTGCGGCCACCGCCGTGCTGATCGGCCACGTCGCCGGTGGCACAAAGCGCATCCGCGTCGGTGCCGGCGGCATCATGCTGCCCAACCATGCGCCGCTGCAGGTGGCCGAGCAGTTCGGCACGCTCGCCTCGCTGTATCCGGACCGCATCGACCTCGGCCTGGGCCGTGCACCGGGCACCGATCAGCCGACCGCGCGTGCACTGCGCCGCTATTTCGACAGCGCCGACCAGTTCCCGCAGGACGTGCGCGAGCTGCTGCATTACTTCGAACCGGTACAGCCCGGGCAGGCGGTGCAGGCGGTTCCGGGGGGGGGGCCTGCGGGTGCCGACCTGGATCCTCGGTTCCAGCCTGTTCGGTGCGCGTATGGCCGCGTCGATGGGCCTGCCATACGCGTTCGCCTCGCACTTCGCACCGGACGTGATGGACGAAGCGCTGGCGGTGTACCGCCGCGAATTCCGCCCCTCGGCCACGCTGAAGCAGCCGCACGCGATGCTGGCCCTGAACGTCGTTGCCAGCGACAGCGAAGCCGAATCGCGGCGCCTGTTCACCAGCCAGCAGCAGAGTTTCGTGAACCTGCGTCGTGGCCGACCGGGCAAGATTCCGGCACCCATCGACGACATCGAGTCCTTCTGGGAGCCGCACGAAAAAGTGGGCGTGGAACGGGCACTGGCCTGCACCGTGCTGGGAGATCCGCAGCAGGTGGCGGAAGGCATCGCCGCGTTTGTCGAGCGCCACAAGCCGGACGAGCTGATGCTCACCGCCAACCTGTATGACCACCGCGCGCGCCTGCGCTCGTTCGAACTGGCGATGCAGGCCTGGCACGCCCGCCACGCGGGCTGAACAATTGCGTCACGGCCCATTGCGGCCGAACCGCGTCTGATGGGGGCTCATATCGAAGGAGCCCCCACATGGCCGACACCCGCGCCGAACACATTGCCCAACTGGCAGAACTGATCAAGGACGTGGAGGTGGCGATGTTCACTACCACCGGCGTCGACGGACGACTCTACAGCCGGCCGCTGGCCACCCAGCAGGTCACCTTCGACGGTGATCTGTGGTTCGTCATCACTGCCGACAGCCCGAAGGTGGCCGAGATTGCGCTCGACCCGCGCGTCAACGTGGCCTATGCCTCGCCATCGAAGAACACCTATGTGTCGGTGGCCGGGCGCGCGCGCGTGGTTGATGATCGCGCGAAGATCGAGGAACTGTGGTCGCCGGCGATGAAGCTGTTCTTCCCGGGCGGCAAGGACGACCCGAACCTGCGCATGATCCAGGTGCGCGCCGACTCGGCCGAGTACTGGGATGGACCGGGCACGCTGCTGGGCACAGCGCTGAGTTTCGTGTTGTCGGCCGTGCAGGACGAACCGGCGGCGTTGGCCGACAACGGATTCATCGACCTTCGATGATGGCCGATGTCCAGTATTGGTAGTGCCGGCCGCTGGCCGGCAAACCTGGAAACGTGGCAGCCGGCCAGCGGCCGGCTCTACCGGATTCCGGCTCAGAACCAGCGCTGGAACAGTTCCACCGTGTAGCCCACCAGCTGCCCCGAACTGAAACCAAAGAAGGCGATCGCCGCCAGCGCCGCGATCCAGTTGAACAGCATCAGTGCGCCATCGCGTTCCAGCAGCGCCAGCGAGAACAGCAGCAGCTGGAAACCGAACAGGAAGTTGGTGAACGGAATCGGCAGCGACAGCAGCGCGCCCAGCAGCACCAGCAGCAGGCCGGTGAAGGCATGCGCCGGCAGGGGTGTCAGCAGCTGCGGCAGGCGCGGCTTCAGCATCTTGTCCAGGCGCCGCAGCGGGCGATCGATGCGGTCCAGGAAACGGTGCATGGTGCTGCGCTTCGGTCCGCGTCGGGCAATGAAGCCAGGCAGCCAGGGCCGGCGAAGGCAGCACAGCATCTGCAGGCCGATCAGGATCACCAGCGGGCCGCTGACCGCCCCACCCATGCCCGGAATAGGAATGAACGAGGGCAGGATCGCCACGAACAGGAACACGCCGAACGCGCCCTGCTGCAGGTTGCACAGGATCTGGCCGAGCGGCATGTGCTCGGCCGGGTCGCCGGAGGCGAACATCTCCAGCAGGGTCCGGATGCCCTCGTTACGGTAGGCCGGGCGCTCCGCGCCCGGACCCCGGCCGGCCTCAGGCGGTGAGCTCATCGGCGTGCTCGTCGGACAACGTGCGCAGCAGCAGCTTGTCCACGCGCGCACCATCTAGGTCAACCACTTCGAAGCGCCAGCCCGCCCAGTCGAAGTACTCGCCTGCGTGCGGAATGCGGCCGAAGTAATGGATGCACATGCCGGCCAGCGTGTAGTAGTCGCCGTCCTCGGCGTCGGGCAGGTCGTTGCTGCCGATCAGTTCGCGCACGTCTTCGATCGGCAGCGAGCCGTCCACCAGCAGCGAGCCGTCTTCGCGGGTCACCACCAGCGCGTCCTCGTCGGCGTTCTCCACCGCCTGCAGGCGGCCGACCACCGCGCCCATCAGGTCGCTGATGGTCACCAGGCCCTGGATCTCGCCGTACTCGTCCACCACCAGTGCCATCGACTGCTGTTCCTCGCGGAAGATTTCCAGCAGCTTCATCGCGTGGGTCGATTCGGAGACGTACAGGGGTTCGCGCAGGGTCTGGAACAGCGCGTTGTCGCCGCGCGCCATGCGCGTGGCCAGCGATTTCAGTTCGAGCACGCCGACCACGTCCATGTCGTTGTCGCGGTACACCGGGTACCGGGAGAACTCGTGTTCGGCCATGATTTCCAGGTTGCGCTCCAGCCCGGCCTGAGTATCCAGCCACGCGATGCGGTTGCGCGGGGTCATCAGGCTGTCGGCGGTGCGGTCGCCAAGGCGCATGACGCGGTTCATCATGTCGCGCTCGTGGGCATCGATCACGCCGGCCTCGTGGCTTTCGGCGACCAGCATGCGGATCTCTTCTTCGGTCACCGAGGCGACTTCATCCTTGCCCAGGCCGAACAGGCGCAGCACCAGCTGGGTGGTCCTGGACAGCAGCCAGACGAAGGGCAGGGCCAGCTTGGCCAGCCAGCTCATCGGCATCGCCACCAGGCCGGCAATGGCCTCCGAGCGGGTCAGTGCCAGGCGCTTGGGCACCAGTTCGCCGAAGATCAGCGTGATGAAGGTGATCAGGCTGACCGCCAGCGTGGTACCGACGTTGCCGGCGTAGGCAAAGCCTGGCATCAGGCCCTGGATCCAGCCGGCGAAGGCTTCACCCAGTGCTTCACCACCGAGGTAGCCGGTCAGCACGCCGATCACGGTGATGCCGATCTGCACAGTGGACAGGAAGCTCTCCGGCTTCTCCGACAGCTCCAGCGCCTTGGCGGCACGCTTGGAGGTGGCGGCCATCTGCTTCAGGCGGCTCTTGCGCGAGGTCATGACCGACATCTCGGACATGGCGAAGAAGCCGTTCAGCAGAACAAGCGCGAAGACAATCAGGATCATTTCAAACACGGGCGTCGTCCCCGGTTGGTGGCAGGGAGGGCGGGTGCTTGCGATGGCGGCAGGCGCTCAGGAACGGGGTCCGGCGCGGCGCTGGGGGATAAGGGTCGTCGTCCATAAGGTGCGCCCGAAGGCGCGCTGGCATCTTAGCAAAGGGGCGTGGCAGGGTGGCAACCGCCTGTTCAGGTTGGGGCTTCCAGAGCCCCGGAAGGGGGCAGGGATACCCGTGATGGTCATCTAGCCGTCATAATTCCGTCTGGTGCCGTCCTTCCCGCGACGGCTGACAGGTTTCTCAATGTTCTCTCTGCAGACCATTTTCGGTTCCGGCAAACAGTTCTACACCCTGCTCGATGAGGCTGCCGTCGCGGCTTCCGACGCCGCCAAGGCGCTGCATTCCATGCTGCGCGAGGCCGACCGCCAGCCCGCGCTGGACGCCTTCAAACTGGCCCGCCTGCGCGAACGCGCGGCCTCGGACAAGATCAGCCAGGCGCTGGTGGACAGCTTCATGACCCCGATCGAGCGCGAAGACATCGAAGCGCTGGGCTCGGCGCTGTACAAGATTCCGAAGCAGATCGAGAAGTTCGCCGATCGCTATTCGCTGGCCACGACCCACCTGGAGCACATCGACTTCGCGCCGCGCGCGGCGATGCTGGAACAGGCTGCCGGCGTGGTGGTGGAGATGGTGGCCGACCTGCGCCACATGAACCTGGACCGGATGACCGCTCTCAACGAGAAGCTGCGTTCGCTGGAGAACGAGGCCGACCGCCTGATGCTCGAGCTGTACCGCGACATCTACTCGGGCCGCCTGGACAACCTGCAGATGTTCCTGCTGAAGGAATTCTTCGAGATCCTGGAAAAGGCCATCGATCGCTGCCGCGAGGCCGGCGTGGTGGCGTACCAGATCGTGTTGAAGAACAGCTGACGGACGCCGCCGCATGTTGACCCTTGTCCTGGTGGTGATCCTGGCCGCGCTCGTCTTCGAGTTCATCAACGGCTTCCACGACACCGCCAACTCCATTGCCACCGTGGTGGCGACCAAGGTGCTCTCGCCCGGCTGGGCGGTGATGCTGGCCGCCTTCATGAACCTCATCGGTGCACTGACCGGTACCGCGGTGGCGCTGACCATCGCTTCGGGCCTGCTCAACACCAACGTGGTCGACGTCACCCCGCAGGTGATCCTGTGCGCCCTGCTGGGCGGCATCATCTGGAACCTGATCACCTGGTGGAAGGGGCTGCCTTCCTCGTCCTCGCACGCCCTGATCGGTGGCCTCTGCGGCGCCGGCCTGGCCGCTGCCCACAACAACTGGGACGCCCTGATCTGGTCCGAGCGCCTGGGCAGCTGGGCGCAGAACAAGGGCCTGCTGTGGAAGGTGTTCGTGCCGATGATCACCTCGCCGATCGCCGGCTTCCTGCTCGGCATCGTGGTGATGGTGCTGCTGTGGGGCCTGATTGCCGGCCTGGCCAGGATCGGTGGTGCCATCGGTCGTCTGGCCCGCCCGCGCATCGTCAACGCCTTCTTCGGCAAAGCGCAGATCGCCTCGGCGGCCTACATGGGCTTCGCCCACGGCCACAACGACGCGCAGAAGACCATGGGCATCATCGCCATGACCCTGATCGGTGCCGAAGCCACCGGTGCGCTGGATGACCTGCCGTCGTGGCTGGCCTTCATGCACCCGGACGCCAGCGCCGGTGACGGCATCGCGATGTGGATCGTGCTGACCTGTGCGGTGGTGATGGCGGCCGGTACTGCCTCGGGCGGCTGGAAGATCATCAAGACCCTGGGTCACAAGATGGTCAAGCTGCACCCGATCCACGGCTTCGCCGCGGAGACCAGCTCGGCCACCATCCTGACCCTGGCCGCCCACTTCGGCATGCCGGTCTCGACCACGCACAGCATCTCCACCGCGATCATGGGCGTCGGCTTCGCCAAGAACCCGCGCTCGCTGAAGTTCGGCGTCATCGAACGCATCGTCTGGGCCTGGATCCTGACCATTCCGGCCGCGGGCGGCTGCGCGTACCTGATCCTGAAGCTGTTCGAGCTGTTCGGCTGGACCTGATCGCCGCGCCAAGGTGCACACGAAAAAGCCCGCCGGATACCGGCGGGCTTTTTTCATGGGCAGAGAATTCTTCCGGACACATCGTGTCGACCAAGGTCGACACCTACCAGAGCAGAAACAGGGATCCGCCCCCGTGCCGACCAACGGTCGGCACCCACCAACAGCGCACGAAAACTGTCGAAGGCGGGGTGGGATGGGCAGGCGGGGGTGCAGAGCGCCATGGATGGCGCTCTACGAGGCACGCAGGAGCAGTTTTTGCCGTCCCCCGCCTGCCTATCCCACCCCGCCAACCCACGGAAACCCTGCTTTTGCCGTTGCCGTTGCCGTTGCCGTTGCCGTTGCCGTTGATCCGGCAGGTGCCGGGCCGCAGGCCCGGCCGAACCCCTCAATTACGCTGGAACAACGCCTGCACATCCCTGCGGAACGCCGCCTGGCTGTCCGCCCGGCTGTAGAACATGTGCCCGCCCGGATAACTGCGCACCTGCACCCGGTCCGGATTGCTGCCCATCGCCGGCATCTGGTCCACCGTCAGGATCGACCCCATGAACGGGCACGACAGATCATTCCAGCCATGCACGATCAGCACCTGCAGATGCGGATCGATCGCCACCGCCTGCCGCAGCTGGGTCACCGCGCCCTGGCGCAGCTCGCCGTTGCGGTCCCACAGCCGGTTCACGTCGTAGTTCAGCGCCTGGTAGCGTGCATCCACCTTCCAGCCGACCACGCGCGTCACGAAGTCGACCATCGCCGTGGTGGTCGGCGCGATGATGCTGTCCAGCAGCGGATCGTTGGCGCGCTGTTCCGGATCATTCGGGAACGGATCGAACGCGGTCACGTTGGAGTCGTAGCGGCTGCCCAGCGTGCCCTTGTCGCGGAACACCTCACGCAGATAGGCCTGCGTCTCCAGTCGGCCACCGGCGCGGCGCACGAACTGCGCATCCAGCCCGGTCAGCTCGGTCACCCGGCGCAGCATCGCCTCGGTCGCCTGCGGATCGCTGCGGCCCTTCATCAGCGCAGTGGCGTAGTCGCCGCGGGTGTATTCCACCACGTCGCGCATCGCCGCATCGGTCAGTTTGCCCTGGCGCTCCAGGTGCGCTGCAGCGATCGACGGCAGCGTCTGCATCCACGCCATCGGCGAGACATCGGCGTTGTCTTCCAGGGTCGGGCTCAGGTAGGGCGACACCAGCACCAGGCCGTTCATCGCCACGCCCAGGCGGGTCTGCAGGAAGTGGGTGATGCGCGGGCCGCGGTAGCCGCCGTAGCTCTCGCCGGTCAGGTACTTGCGTGCACCCATGCGCTGGTTGCGCAGCAGCCAGTCGTAGATCGAGCGCGACAGGTATTCGATGTCGGCGCTGGGGTTGTACAGCTGCTTCTTCGCCTCGTCATCACCGATGCGCGCACGGCTGAAGCCAGTGCCGACCGGGTCGATGAACACCAGGTCGGTGAAGTCCAGCCAGGTGCCGGGGTTGTCGTGCAGGGTGGCCGGCGCCGATGCGCTGTCACCCTCCGAACCAAAGGTGACCACCTTGGGCCCGATCGCGCCCATGTTGAGGTAGACCGACGATGCACCCGGGCCGCCGTTGAGCGCGAAGGTCACCGGCCGGTCCTTGCCCGGCATCGTATAGGCGGTGAACACCACATCGGCGATCACCTTGCCCTTGGCATCGCGCACCGGCAGGGTGCCGACGGTGGCGGTGTAGTCCAGGGTGCGGCCGGCCAGGCGCATGCTCTGGCGGGCTGACGCATCGGCGGGCAGCGCGGGCGCTTCGGTCTTGTCGTCTTTCGGATCGGGCTTGGCCTCGGCGTCGGGCGCGGCCAGCACGCTGGCTGGGGCGATGAGCAGGCCGACGCAGAGCGCGGCAGTGTGCAGCAGGGACTTCATGGCACCGGATCGGCAGCGGAAGGGGGTTCCGATGCTAGGCCGGTGGAGGGCATGTCGTATGTGTCCAAAGGCATGGCCGCGCGTCGAGGCCGCCAGTGGCCAGATTGGGTCAAGCGGGCAGGGGTGTGCGCACGTCGTCGTCAGCCAGCAGGCCGTATACCGCCGAATCGGACAGTTCGCCCTGGATGCGCCAGCGCTGCCGCAGCACGCCCTCCAGGTGGAAGCCCAGCCGTTCAAGCACGTGTGCCGAGGGCCGGTTGCGCGGGTCGACTTCGGCTTCCACGCGATGCAGGCGCAGAGTCTGGAACAGGTAGTCCAGCAGATGCTGCAGCGCTTCGTGCATGTAGCCCTGGCCTTGCCTGTCGGGGGCCAGAAGGTAGCCGATCTCGGCACGAGCGGCATCGCGATCCAGGGCGAACACCACGCAGATGCCCAGCAACGGGCCGTCCAGCGTTTCGCGCACGGCCAGCTTGAGCTGGGTGCCGGTGGCCTGTGCCGCCAGGTCATCGTCGATCTGCGCGCGCGCTTCGGCCGGTCGTGTCCACGCCGGGTGGTTCCAGAACCGCATCACGTCCGGATCGGACTGGATCGCGAACAGGGCGGCCGCATCGTCGCGGCGGATCGGGCTCAGGACCAGGCGCGCGCTGTGCAGCGGCAGGCCCGGGAACAGCAGCGAGTGGCTGGCCAATACGATGGTCCACACAGATGGACGCGCATTATGGCGCCGCCGGGTTTGCCGATGGGGGCGTAATGCCAAGGGCACAAGAACCGGCATTACCGGGCGTTGGGGCCAGAGCCGTTTCCCTGCAGGAAACGGATCCGGCCCCGCGTCGGGTCAGACTTCCAGCGAAGCCAGATCGCCCTTGCTCTCCAGCCAGCCCTTGCGGTCGGAGGCGCGCTTCTTGGCCAGCAGCATGTCCATCAGCGAACGGGTCTGCTCGCCGTCGTCCACGGTCAGCTGCACCAGGCGGCGGGTGTCGGGGTGGATGGTCGATTCACGCAGCTGTGGCGGATTCATCTCGCCCAGGCCCTTGAAGCGGGTGACGTTGATCGCGCCCTTGATCTTCTCGCGTTCGATCTTGTCCAGCATCGAGCGCTTCTCTTCTTCGTCCAGGGCATAGAACACCTGCTTGCCCACATCGATGCGGAACAGCGGTGGCATCGCCACGAACACGTGGCCGGCATCGACCAGCGCCGGGAAGTGCTTGAGGAACAGCGCGGTGAGCAGGGTGGCGATGTGCAGGCCGTCCGAGTCCGCGTCGGCCAGGATGATGACCTTGCCGTAGCGCAGGCCAGCAATGTCGTCCTTGCCGGGGTCGCAGCCGATGGCCACGGCCAGGTTGTGCACTTCTTCCGACGCCAGCACGCTGTTGGAGGACACTTCCCAGGTGTTGAGGATCTTGCCGCGCAGCGGCAGGATCGCCTGGAAGTCCTTGTCACGCGCCTGCTTGGCGCTGCCGCCTGCCGAGTCACCCTCCACCAGGAACAGCTCGGTGCGCGACAGGTCCTGGCTGATGCAGTCGGCCAGCTTGCCGGGCAGGGCCGGGCCCTGGGTGACTTTCTTGCGGACGACCAGCTTTTCGGTCTTCAGGCGCGCGCTGGCGCGCTCGATGGCGATCTGCGCGATTTTCTCGCCCAGCTCCACGTTCTGGTTCAGCAGCAGGCTGAACGCATCGTGGGCGGCGCCTTCGATGAAGCCGGCGGCCTGGCGCGAGGACAGGCGTTCCTTGGTCTGGCCGCTGAACTGCGGGTCGGTCATCTTCAGCGACAGCACGAACGACACGCGGTCCCACACGTCTTCCGGGGCCAGCTTGACGCCACGCGGCAGCAGGTTGCGGAAGTCGCAGAACTCGCGCAGCGCCTCGGTCAGGCCGGTGCGCAGGCCGTTGACGTGGGTGCCGTGCTGGGCAGTGGGGATCAGGTTGACGTAGCTTTCCTGCACCAGCTCGCCTTCCGGGAGCCAGGCCACGGCCCAGTCCACGATCTCGGTGTCTTTCTTCAGGTTGCCGACGAACAGTTCGGCCGGCAGCATCTCGCGATCGCCCAGCTCCAGCTTCAGGTAATCGCGCAGGCCGTCTTCGTAGTACCAGGTATCGACTTCACCGGTGGCCTCGTCGGTCAGCTTCACGGTCAGGCCCGGGCACAGCACGGCCTTGGCGCGCAGCAGGTGCTTGAGCGCGCGCACCGCGAACTTGGGCGTGTCGAAGTACTTCGGGTCCGGCCAGAAGCGCACGCGGGTACCGGTGTTCTTCTTGCCGACGCTGCCGACCACTTCCAGCGGGGTGGCGCGGTCGCCGTTGCGGAAGGTGATGCGGTGTTCGGCGCCTTCGCGCTTGATGTGCACTTCCACCAGGGTCGACAGCGCATTGACCACGCTGACGCCGACGCCGTGCAGGCCGCCGGAGAAGGTGTAGTTGTTGTTGCTGAACTTGCCGCCGGCATGCAGGCGGGTGAGGATCAGCTCGACGCCCGGGATCTTCTCTTCCGGATGGATGTCCACCGGCATGCCGCGGCCGTCATCGCTGACCTCCACGCTGCCGTCCTTGTACAGGGTGATCTCGATCGAGCGGGCGTGGCCAGCGAGGGCCTCGTCCACCGAGTTGTCGATCACTTCCTGCGCCAGGTGGTTCGGGCGCGCGGTGTCGGTATACATGCCGGGACGGCGCTTGACCGGGTCAAGGCCGGACAGGACTTCAATATCGGCGGCGTTATAACGGGCGTTCATCTGTCTTCGAAAGCTTGGAGCGACGGGCAAGTGTGGGGTCTGGCACGGGATTTTGCACGCCTGCGGTTCAGTCTCGGCGACGCAGAGGGGGTAAAATGGCAGCTGCTGGAATCTGAACGCCGGCGACCCCCGTTGGGTCGAAACGTCCAAGCCATACCGCGAGGAGGACCTCATGAAGAAGTTGCTGACCATTGCGATCCTGGCCGCTGCCGCCGTTGCAGTGCCGCTGGTGGTGGCGCAGAACGCCGGCCAGCCGGCCCCGCAGCAGGGTGACCAGGCCGACAAGGCGCAGGCCGAAGCCGATGCCAAGGCCAAGCGTCGGGCCCAGGCCAATGCCGAAATGAAGGCGCAGGGCCAGCCGGCCCCGCAGCAGGAAGAGGAAGAGGAAGCGCGCAAGAAGCGCTGATCCCGCCCCCTGCCAGGCGCCCTTGCGACAAGGGTTGCGCTCCGGAACGCCCCGCTTTGCGGGGCGTTTCTTTTTAGTGGCGTGCCATCTGCCTCTTGGGTTGGCGGCCATCAATCTGTAAACTATGGCTTTCCGGGAGTAAGTGCGTGTCCACCATTTGCGAATGGGCTGGAGCGGCCAAGCGTGGCTTCCAGCATGGCGGGTCGCAGGTGACGGTCGATTTGACCGGCACGGTCGCCCCGACCTCGCACGGTGGTCCCCGTCCGGCGCCTGCCGTCGCACGGATCCGCACCTCCCTCGCTGCCACAGCGAACCGGAAAACCCCCTCTGAGCACCATGCCTGCCCTCCGGGCGCGCGTGGTGCTGCCGTTTTCCATTTCCAGACAGGATGCTTGCAGCCATGACTCCCTTGATTTTCGTAACCGGCGGCGTGGTGTCCTCGCTCGGCAAAGGCATTGCCGCCGCGTCGCTGGCCGCCATTCTCGAAGCCCGTGGCCTGAAGGTCACGATGATGAAGCTCGACCCGTACATCAACGTCGACCCGGGCACCATGAGCCCGTTCCAGCACGGTGAGGTCTACGTCACCGACGACGGCGCCGAGACCGACCTCGACCTGGGCCACTACGAGCGCTTCGTGCGCACCCGCCTGAGCCGCAAGAACTCGGTCACCACCGGTCGTATCTACGAGAACGTGATCCGCAAGGAACGCCGCGGCGATTACCTGGGCGCGACCGTGCAGGTCATTCCGCACATCACCGATGAAATCCGCCGCTGCATCGACGAAGCCACCGAAGGCTACGACGTGGCGCTGGTGGAGATCGGCGGTACCGTCGGCGACATCGAGTCGCTGCCGTTCCTGGAGGCGATCCGCCAGGTGCGCACCGAGCGTGGCCCGGAGAAGGCACTGTTCATGCACCTCACCCTGGTGCCGTACATCGGCGCCGCCGGTGAGCTGAAGACCAAGCCGACCCAGCACTCGGTGAAGGAACTGCGCTCGATCGGCATCCAGCCGGACGTGCTGCTGTGCCGTTCGGAACAGGCCGTGCCGGATTCGGAGCGCCGCAAGATCGCCCAGTTCACCAACGTTTCCGAGCGCGCGGTGATCAGCGTGCCGGACGTGGATGTCCTGTACCGCATTCCGTCGGGCCTGCATGCGCAGGGCCTGGACGAGATCGTGGTCAACCAGCTGAAGCTGGCCGACAAGGCCGGCCCGGTCGATCTGTCGATGTGGGAAGACGCGGTCGATGCGACCCTGCACCCGCTGGACGAAGTGACCATCGCCGTGGTCGGCAAGTACGTCGACCACCAGGACGCCTACAAGTCGGTCGGCGAAGCACTCAAGCACGGCGGCCTGCGCCAGCGCACCAAGGTCAACCTGAAGTGGCTGGAAGCACAGGACCTGGAAGGCACCGACATGGCCGCACTGGCCGATGTTGACGGCATCCTGGTGCCGGGTGGCTTCGGTGACCGTGGTTTCGAAGGCAAGGTGCTGACCTCGAAGTTCGCCCGCGAGCAGCACGTGCCGTACTTCGGCATCTGCTACGGCATGCAGGCGGCCGTCGTCGATTACGCCCGCAACGTGGTCGGCCTGGAAGGTGCCAACAGCACCGAGAACGACCGCCAGTCGCCGAACCCGGTGATCGGCCTGATCACCGAATGGCGTACGGCAACCGGCGACGTCGAAAAGCGTGATGACAAGAGCGACCTCGGTGGCACCATGCGCCTGGGCCTGCAGGAACAGCGCCTGAAGCCGGGCACGCTGGCCCGTGAGCTGTACGGCAAGGACGTGGTTGCCGAGCGCCACCGCCACCGCTACGAGTTCAACAACCGCTACCGCACCCAGCTGGAGGATGCAGGCCTGGTGATCGCCGGCAAGTCGATGGATGACACCCTGGTGGAAGTGGTGGAGCTGCCGCGCGATGCGCACCCGTGGTTCCTGGCCTGCCAGGCGCACCCGGAATTCCTGTCCACGCCGCGTGACGGCCACCCGCTGTTCATCGGTTTCATCCGTGCCGCACGCGAGCGCAAGGCCGGCGGCAAGCTGCTGCAGGAAGCCCGCGCCTGACTTGTGATGGGGGCCGCCGGCCCCCATCTTGCACGCTTCAACCCCCAGCGCACCGGCCCGGCCGGTGCCGCGGACAACAAGGAAACGCCATGAAACTGTGTGGATTCGAGGTCGGGCTGGACCAGCCCCTGTTCCTGATCGCCGGCCCCTGCGTGATCGAGTCGATGCAGCTGCAGCTCGATACCGCCGGCAAGTTGAAGGAAGTCACCGACAAGCTCGGCGTCAACTTCATCTTCAAGTCCAGCTTCGACAAGGCCAACCGCACTTCGGGCACCGCATTCCGCGGCCCGGGCATGGAAGAGGGCCTGAAGGTCCTGGCCGAGGTCAAGAAGCAGATCGGCGTGCCGGTGCTGACCGACGTCCACGAATACACCCCGATGGATGAAGTGGCCTCGGTGGTGGACGTGCTGCAGACCCCGGCGTTCCTGGTCCGCCAGACCGACTTCATCCGCAAGGTGTGCTCGGCCGGCAAGCCGGTCAACATCAAGAAGGGCCAGTTCCTGGCGCCGTGGGACATGAAGCCGGTCGTGGAAAAGGCCAAGGCCACCGGCAACGAGCAGATCATGGTCTGCGAACGCGGTGCCAGCTTCGGCTACAACAACCTGGTCAGTGACATGCGTTCGCTGGCGGTGATGCGCGATACCGGTTGCCCGGTGGTGTTCGACGCCACCCATTCGGTGCAGCTGCCGGGTGGGCAGGGCACCAGTTCCGGTGGCCAGCGTGAGCACGTGCCGGTGCTGGCCCGCGCCGCCGTGGCGGTGGGCATCTCCGGCCTGTTCGCCGAAACCCATCCGGACCCGTCCAAGGCGCTGTCCGATGGCCCCAATGCATGGCCGCTGGACCAGATGGAAGCGCTGCTCGAGACCCTGATGGAACTCGATGCGGTGACCAAGAAGCACGGCTTTTCGCGCTTCGCGTGAGTCGTGACCCGTGGCTGGCGCTGGAAACCCAGCGTCACCGCCGGCACTGGAAACAGTGGCCCTGGGGCGTGATCGCACTGGGTCTGGCCGTGCTGTTCACCGTGGGCATGTTCGGGCTGGTACTGATCGGCGCTGCGTCGGTGCGGCCCCCCGGTGATGGCAGCAGTGCGCTCGATCTGCGGGCGTACTTCATTGCGCTGCTGGTGGCGGAGCTGCTCGGTGCGGTGGGATGCGTTGCTGCCGCTGTGCTGGCCTGGCGGCTGAATCGCGGCAAGGTCACGGCTGGCCTGGCGATCATCCTGCTCTCGCTGTGGCTGGGCGCCCTGTTCTACGGATTGCTCTGATGAATACGACCACATCGGCGCGTGGCTGGCCCTGGGGCCTGATCGCCCTGGGGCTGTCCGTGTTGACCTGGATCGCCCTGGTGGTGGGCGTGCTGGCCTTCACGTCCGGTTTCCGGCCGCCGGGGGATGGAAACAACGGCGTGCAGGCCACGCAGTGGTGGCTGCTGGGCGCGCTGGTCACGATGGTGCTGTCCTTCCTGGGCAGTCCGGTGGCGATGGTGCTGGCCTGGCGACGGCGGCGTGGCCCCATCCTGGCAGCGATTGCCGGTGCATTGCTGGTGATGCTGGTGTCGATGATCCTGATCGTGATCGGGTCCAGTTGGGGCTGAAGCCGCCCACGCCATTTGGCAAGTGGCGGGCAGCCGGGGATAATCACGCGGCATTCGTTTTGTCGCCCCCTCTCCATACAGGTAACCGGCCCGACCATGAGTACGATCCGCAGCATCCACGCCCGTGAAATCCTCGACAGCCGTGGCAACCCCACGCTGGAAGCCGAAGTCATCCTGGAGGACGGTTCGTTCGGTCGTGCCGCGGTTCCCTCCGGCGCCTCGACCGGCACCAAGGAAGCGGTCGAGCTGCGTGACGGCGACAAGACCCGTTACCTGGGCAAGGGCGTGCGCAAGGCTGTCGACAACGTCAACACCACCATCGCCAATGCGCTGAAGGGCTTCGAAGCCACCGACCAGGCCGGCCTCGACCGTCGCCTGATCGACCTCGACGGCACCGAGAACAAGGGTCGCCTGGGCGCCAACGCGCTGCTGGGTGTTTCGATGGCCGCCGCGCACGCCGCCGCTGCATCGAACAAGCAGGCGCTGTGGCAGTACCTTGCCGCCAAGACCGGCGTGACCCCGTCGCTGCCGGTGCCGATGATGAACATCATCAACGGCGGCGCGCACGCCGACAACAACGTCGACTTCCAGGAGTTCATGGTGCTGCCGGTCGGCTTCACCTCGTTCTCCGAAGCGCTGCGCGCGGGCACCGAAATCTTCCATTCGCTGAAGTCGGTGCTGAAGGGCCACGGCCTGAGCACGGCGGTCGGCGACGAAGGCGGCTTCGCACCGGACTTCCGCAGCAACGTCGAGGCGCTCGACACCATCCTCGAAGCGATCGGCAAGGCTGGCTACACCGCCGGTGAAGACGTGCTGCTGGGCCTGGACGTCGCCTCCAGCGAATTCTTCGAAAACGGCAAGTACAACCTGGTCGGCGAGAACAAGCGCCTGACCTCCGAGCAGTTCGTCGACTTCCTCGCCGACTGGGCCGCGCAGTACCCGATCATCACGATTGAAGATGGCCTGGCCGAGAACGACTGGGCCGGCTGGAAGCTGCTGACCGACCGCATCGGCAAGAAGGTGCAGCTGGTTGGCGACGACCTGTTCGTGACCAACCCGAAGATCTTCCAGGAAGGCATCGACTCGGGCACCGCCAACGCGATCCTGATCAAGGTCAACCAGATCGGCACCCTGAGCGAAACCCTGGAAGCGATCGCGATGGCCGACCGCGCCGGCTATGCCGCCGTGGTCTCGCACCGTTCGGGCGAAACCGAAGACACCACCATTGCCGATATCTCGGTGGCCACCACCGCCACCCAGATCAAGACCGGTTCGCTGTGCCGCAGCGATCGCGTGGCCAAGTACAACCAGCTGCTGCGCATCGAGGAAGCCCTCGGCGCCGGCGCGCGTTACGCCGGTCGTGACGCGTTCGTTTCGCTGAAGCGCTGAGCCGATGCGCGACTGGCGCTGGATGCTGCTGGTGCTGGCCCTGCTGCTGGGCTGGCTGCAGTACCGCTTCTGGTTCGGTCCGGGCAACTCGGGTGAAGTGATGATGCTCGAAGCCCAGGTCGCCAACCAGGAGCGGGACAATGAGGGGCTGCAGCAGCGCAACGACGCGCTCGCTGCCGAAGTGAAGGACCTCAAGGAAGGCCAGTCCGCCATCGAGGAACGCGCGCGCAGCGAGCTGGGTATGATCAAGCCTGGCGAGAAGTTCTACCGTGTGGTCGAGGATGCGCCGGTCCACCCGGCGCAGCCTGCTGCCGGCGTCACTGCCCAGGCGGGCGAACACCCGGCAGACGTGCCATGAGCGCGGCGATCTGGGTCGTGGTTCCGGCCGCCGGCCGTGGCACCCGCTTCGGTGCGCCGCTGCCCAAGCAGTACCTGCAGGCGGGCGGGCAGATCCTGCTCGCCCACACGCTGGACGCGCTGCTGGCGCACCCCGCCGTGGCCGGAGCGATGGTGGTGATCGGCCAGGACGATGCCGACTGGCCGGGCTGGAATGAGTGGTCGGGCAAGCCGGTGCTGACCTGCATCGGCGGCGCGACCCGTGCCGCCTCGGTGCTGGCCGGGTTGCAGGCGCTGCCGGACACCGTGCGTGCCGACGAATTCGTGCTGGTTCACGATGCTGCACGGCCGAACCTGTCGTTGGCCGATCTCGGTCGTCTGCTTGAAGTCGGTCGTGCTGACCCGGTCGGGGCGATCCTGGCTGCGCCGGTGCGCGACACCCTCAAGCGCGCTGGCGACGACGGCGGCATCGATGGCACCGAGCCACGCGAGCGCCTGTGGCGCGCACTGACGCCGCAGCTGTTCCGCCGCCACCAGCTCAGCCGCGCGCTGTCTGACGCTGCGGCCGCCGGTGTTGACGTCACCGACGAGGCCATGGCCATGGAGCGCCAGGGCCAGCGCCCGCTGCTGGTGGAAGGCAGCGAGGACAACTTCAAGGTCACCACTCCGGCCGATCTGGATCGGTTCGAATTCGTACTTTCCCGCCGCGCCGGCTGACCGTCCGCGCGGCCCTGTTGCAAGGGTTGCATCCATGAGCACCGCACCGTTCCCGCCCGTCCGCATCGGCCAGGGCTACGACGTCCATGCCTTCGGTGAAGGCGACCACATCATGCTTGGCGGCGTGAACGTGCCGCACAGCTGCGGCGTGCTCGCACACAGCGATGGCGACGTGATCCTGCACGCCCTGTGCGATGCGATGCTCGGCGCGTTGGCGCTGGGCGATATCGGCCAGCATTTCCCGCCGAGTGACGACCGCTGGAAGGGCGCCGACAGCAGTGATTTCGTTCGCCATTGCGACAGCCTGCTGCGCGAGCGTGGCTGGCGCGTCGGCAACACCGACATCACCGTGATCTGCGAGCGGCCGAAGGTCGGTCCGCATGCGCTGGCGATGCGTGAGCGCATCGGTGGGTTGCTGCAGTTGCCGCTGGATGCGGTCAGCGTCAAGGCCACAACGTCTGAGAAGCTGGGCTTCACCGGCCGTGGCGAAGGCATCGCCGCACAGGCGGTGGTACTGCTGGTGGCGGCATGATCCCGCTGCCGTTGGCGTTTGGTGCACCGTTGCTGACGGCGCGCATCCGCACCACACCGGACGATTTCCAGGTTGACGAACTGCCGGCCTTCGAGGCGACCGGTGAAGGCGAGCACCTGCTGCTGCATATCCGCAAGCGTGGAGCCAACACCGTGCATGTGGCCAAGCTGCTGGCCAAGTGGGCGGGCCTGCCGGAAATGGCGGTGAGCTATGCCGGGATGAAAGACCGCCACGCGGTCACCACCCAGCGTTTCAGCGTGCACCTGCCCAAGCGCATCGCGCCGGACCTGGCCGAGCTGGCCAGTGACGAGATCGAAGTGCTCGAAGCCACCTGGCACAACCGCAAGCTGCAGCGCGGTGCACTGGCCGGCAACCGCTTCAAGCTGGTACTGCGCGAGGTGCAGGGTGATGCCACGGCGATCAGCGAGCGCCTGCAGCAGATTGCCGAGCGCGGCCTGCCGAACTGGTTCGGCGAACAGCGCTTTGGCCGCGACGGCGGCAATGTGCCGGCGGCACTGGCGATGTTCGGTGGCCGCCGCATGCGCAAGGACCAGCGTTCACTGCTGTTGTCAGCCGCCCGTTCGGCGCTGTTCAACCGCGTGCTGGCCGCGCGCGTGGAGCAGGGCAACTGGGATCAGCCGCTCGATGGCGAAGTGTGGATGCTCGATGGCAGCCGCAGCGTGTTCGGCCCCGAGCCGTATACCGACGTGCTGGCCGAGCGCCTGGCGCGCTTCGACATCCACCCCAGTGCTCCGCTGTGGGGCGAAGGCGAGCTGCGCAGCGCCGACGCGGCACGTGAGCTGGAGCTGGCCGCGCTGGACGACGACGAGTCAAAGGCACTGCGGGCCGGCCTGGAAGACGCACGGCTGAAGCAGGAGCGCCGCGCATTGCGCCTGCGCCCGGCGCTGCTGCAGCACCAGTGGCTGGCCGACGACGTGCTGGAGCTGTCATTCGCGCTGCCGCCAGGCTGCTACGCCACCGCCGTACTGCACGAGCTCGGCCCGGTCGAAGACGCCTCGCAGGCCTGACAGAAAAAGGGGACGGAGGGAATTAAGTCGTTTGTGCCACAAACGACTTAATTCCCTCCGTCCCCTTTTTCATCTACGGGCCAGCAGCACCAGCACCGCGCCGGTGCCGCCTTGTCCGGTCGGCGCCGAATGGAACGCCAGTACGTCGTTGCGCAGCCGCAGCAGGCGATCGACCAGATTCTTCAGTACCGGTGCACCGCCATCGGACTGCAGGCCCTTGCCGTGGATGATGCGCACGCAGCCATAGTCGTGTGCATGCGCTTCCAGCAGGAACTGGCGCAGCAGCGCCTCCGCCTGCGACGCAGTGGCGCCGTGCAGGTCCAGCTCGTCCTGCACCGAGTACTGGCCACGCTTGAGGCGCTGGAACAAGCGTGGTGGCAGGTTGCCGCGGCGATAGCTGGCCACGTCGCCGGCTTCCAGCGGCGTGCTGTCGCGCAGCAGCCGGGCGAATTCGCCGGCGGCTTCGGCCTCGTCACGTTCGGCCATGCGCGCGCGCGGCTTCGGCCGGGGCGCGGCAGGCGCCGGCTCGGCATCCTTGCGCAGCGGCGTCACTTCGCCGATGGCCGCACGGAACAATGCGGCCGGATCTTCGTCTTCAGGGTGCGACATGCGCACAGGGTAAACCGCCGGCGCATCTCTGCCTATGACGGTTCGATGTCGGTCATGACCGCCGACAGGGTAGGACCGGCGGCTCGCATGCGGCACAATAGACGATGCCCTTGCAGGGTCGACGGCTTCCGCAGGGGAGTACGACGGTCCCGCCCACACTGCACGGTGACGGAATCGAATTCTTGGAAAATCAAGCGGTTAAATCGAAGATGCGAATCCTGGTCAGTAACGACGATGGCGTCGACGCCGCAGGCATCCGGATGCTTGCCTCGGTGCTGCGCGAGGCCGGCCACGAAGTGACGGTGGTCGCCCCCGACCGTGACCGCTCCGGTGCCAGCAACTCTCTGACCCTGGACCTGCCGATCCGCCTCAAGCGCATCGACCATTACACCGTTTCGGTGGCCGGTACCCCGACCGACTGCGTGCATCTGGCGCTGACCGGGCTGCTCGAGTTCGAGCCTGACATTGTCGTGTCCGGCATCAACAATGCCGCCAATCTCGGTGATGACGTGATCTACTCCGGCACCGTCTCGGCGGCGATGGAAGGTCGCTTCCTCGGGCTGCCGGCGGTGGCGGTCTCGCTGGTTACCCGCAACCACGATCCGAAACATTTCGAGACCGCCGCGCGCGCTGCGGTGGAGATCGTTGCCCGGCTCAAGGCCGATCCGTTGCCGGCTGACACCATCCTCAACGTCAACGTGCCTGATCTGCCGTGGAGCGAGGTCAAGGGCTTCGAGGTCACCCGCCTCGGCAACCGCCATCGCGCCGAAGGCTGCATCGCGCAGAAAGACCCGCGCGGCAACGAGGTGTACTGGATCGGCCCGGCCGGCCGTGAGCAGGACTCCGGCCCCGGTACCGACTTCCATGCGGTGCGCACCGGGCATATCTCGATCACCCCGATCCAGGTGGACCTGACCCGCTACCAGGCACTGGAGAAAGTGGCCAGCTGGGTCGGCGGCCTCAGTGCCGCGCTGGACCAGCCGGCATGAGTCCACGCCTGCGCCTGCAACCGGAAGCCGTCGGTATCGGCATGACCTCGCAGCGTGTGCGTGACCGCCTGGTCGACCGCCTGCGCGAAGCCGGCATCGTTGACGAGCCGACCTTGAATGCGATCCGGGTGGTGCCGCGCCATCTGTTCATCGACGAGGCACTGGCCTCGCGTGCGTATGAAGACACCGCGCTGCCGATCGGCCACGGCCAGACCATCTCGCAGCCCTGGGTGGTCGCGCGGATGACCGAGGCCGTTCTCCAGGTGGCGCCGAAACGGGTGCTGGAAGTCGGCACCGGTTCCGGTTACCAGGCCGCCATCCTCGGTGCGCTGGGCCTGGAGGTCTACACCGTGGAGCGCATCGGTGATCTGCTGCGGCAGGCCCGCAAGCGCTTCCGTGCGCTGGGCATGAACATCCGCACCAAGCATGACGACGGTCGCGTCGGCTGGGCCGAGCACGGTCCGTTCGATGCCATCGTGGTCACTGCGGCGGCGCCGGCACTGGTCGACGCCCTGATCGAGCAACTGGCCGAGGGCGGCCGCCTGGTGGCGCCGGTCGGTGGCCCCGGGGCGCAGTCGCTGGTACAGCTGGACCGCAAGGCCGACGGCAGCATCGAACAACACGTGCTGGCGCCGGTCACGTTCGTGCCGCTGCTGTCTGGCATGCTCGACTAATCCACGGAGCAGGGTTGCATGAAGATTTTCGGGCCGCTGTACGAGCGGGCGATGAAGTGGGCGGCGCACGAACGCGCGCCGACCTACCTGACGGTGTTGAGCTTCTTCGAGGCGATCATCTTCCCGGTGATGCCGGAGGTGATGCTGGCGCCGATGTGCGTGGCCCAGCCCAAGCGCGGTTGGTGGTTCGCCACCCTGAGCCTGGCCGGCTCGATGGTCGGCGCACTGGTTGGCTACGCGCTGGGTCATTACGCCTTCGAGGCGATCAAGCCGCTGTTCGAGGCGCTGGGTATGCTGCCGGCCATCGAGCAGGGCATCACCACCGTGCAGGCGAAGATGGCCGAGTCGCCGTGGGCAGTGTTCACCTTCCTGGTGCTGGGCGGATTCATGCCCATCCCGATGAAGGTCTTCACGTGGGCATCGGGTATCGTCGGTGTACCGATGCCGCAGTACCTGTTGAGCATGCTGATCGGTCGTGGCAAGCGCGTGTTCGTGCTGGCTGCGGTCATCCGTATCGGTGGTGCGCGTGCTGAAGCGGCACTGCGTCGCTGGATTGAACCGCTGGGCTGGATCGCCACCGCGCTGGTGGTGGTGCTGATCGCCTGGCTTGTATGGAGGTCGAAGTTCGCATGAGTCCTGATCGTCTGAGCAAGGGAGTGCGCATCGGCGCGCTGGCGTTGCTGGTTTCCACCCTGGCCGCCTGCGGCACCGCCACCGTGGTTCGTCCTGGTGGTGGCAGCACCGGTGGCGGTGTGACCACGCCGAAGACCTCGGTACCCAAGCCGGGGCAGACCGTGGTGGTGCGCAAGGGCGACACCATCTATGCGCTGGCCCGCATCCATGACATCACCCCGGCCGACCTGATTGCCTGGAACAGCCTGGACAACCCCTCGACGATCTATCCGGGGCAGGTGATCCGGCTGTATCCGGCCGGTGCCAGCGGCGGCCGCGCGCCCACCACGGTGGTCACCCCGCCGCGTTCCGGTGGCAGCAGTGGCGGCAGCACCACGCCGGCCCCGGCGCCGGTCGGTCCGGTGAAGAGCAACATCGCCTGGCGCTGGCCGGCTGATGGCGCCATCGTTGGCCGTTACGTGGCTGGTGATGCGACCAAGCAGGGCGTCGACATCGCCGGCACCAGCGGCCAGGCGGTCAAGGCCACCGCCAATGGCGTGGTGGTGTATTCCGGCGCCGGCCTGGTCGGCTACGGCGAGCTGATCATCATCAAGCACAGCGACCAGTGGCTGTCGGCCTATGGCCACAACCGCAAGCGCCTGGTGAATGAAGGCCAGAGCGTGAAGGCCGGTGAGCAGATCGCCGAAATGGGCCGTACTGGTGCGAACCGCGACATGGTCCACTTCGAGATTCGCTACAACGGCAAGCCGGTCGACCCGCAGCAGTACCTGCCGGCACGCTGATCGTCAGATGCGATAGCGCCGGGCCATGCCCGGCGTTCCTGGCCCGTAGAGGCGAGCCATGCTCGACCCGGGTACCGCAGAGTGGTCATTTGCGATCTTGTGTGTCGCAGGCTCACCTTCACGGCGGACGGGATACCCGGCATTCTTGAGCGGTCCCAGTCAATCCGGTGCCCCATGCTCCGTCCTGCTTCCACTCTCGCGTTGCTCATCGTCGCGCCGCTGGCCTCCGCAGCCAGCGATCCGCGCGACGTGGTCACCCGTCTTTACGCGGCCGTCCAGGCGCCGGCTTCGGACGAAGCGACCATTCCGCCGTTGCTGGGCGATGCGCTGCGCTCAGCCATCGATGCGCAGCGCGCTTACGAGCGGGCCTGTGCGGTGCTGGCCGCGCATGACGAGAAGCCGCACATGCTGGACCAGAGCCCGTATCTCATGGCGCCGGATCGGCCGGAAACGGTAAAGGTGGGGCTGCCCGCGACGAGCGGCGATGGCAGTTGGGTGCCCGTCGAAATGGCGATAGGCGACTATCGCTGGACCGACCGTGTCCTGCTGCAAAGGCAGGGTCAGGACTGGAAGGTCATGGACATCCGCTGGGGCCAGGGCGGCAACCTGATCGGGCGGCTGAAGCAGTTCTCGGCCTTCCGCTGCACCGCTTCTGGCGGCTAGCGCCGGGGCGCGCCCGACGCCTCGACCTCAGCCTTCCAGAATGAAAGCGGCCGCGACCTTGCGGCCTTCGCCCGCCAGGATGTTGAAGGTGCGCGCGGCGGCCGGATTGTTCATCACTTCCAGGCCGATGCCGCGTGACAGGCAGGCAGCCATCACCACTGCCGGCGGGAATACCTGGCGGTCACCCGTGCCGAGCACGATCAGCGCCGGATTCAGCGCCAGGATCGGCTCCAGGTCAGCCACCTGCAGCGCAGTGGCGCTCACCACCGGCCATTGCGAGACCAGCTGGTCCGGGGTCAGGAAGAAACTGCTGCCCAGCGCCTGGTCATTCACCTTGGCCGAGCGGCCATCGGCGGCACGGAGGCTATAGGCGTAATCCGGCGGTTCGTGGTTCAGCTGCATGGCAGTAGGGCGATCAGCCGCGCGGCAGCACGATCTGGCGCTGTTCCTTGCTCGGGCGGTACAGCACGGCGACGTGGCCGATGCGCTGCACCAGCGCGCTTTCGGTGGCTTCGACGATCTCGCCGATCATCACGTCACGGGCGTCGCGGTCTTCAGCAGCGACCTTCACCTTGACCAGCTCGTGGCGCTCCAGCACTTCGTTCAGCTCAGCGATGAAGGCCGGGGTCACACCCTTGCCGCCGGTCTGCAGCAGGGCCTTCAGGTCGTGGGCTTGGCCGCGCAGGAAACGGGTCTGGGAGGCGGTCAGGGCGATGGACATGCAGGAAAACACGGTTGAATGGGGCGATCAGGGTATCATGAGGACCCCATCAGCCCCTATTTTCAATGGCTACCCGCAGCAAAAGCAGCCAGCGCTGGCTCAAGGAACACTTCTCCGACCCCTTCGTGAAGAAGGCCCAGGCCGAAGGCATGCGCTCGCGCGCCGCCTACAAGCTCGAAGAGCTGCTGGAACGTGACCGGTTGCTGAAGCCGCACATGGTGGTGGTCGACCTCGGCGCGGCTCCGGGCGGCTGGTCTCAGCAGGTTAGGAGACAGATCGGCGATACCGGCCGCGTGCTGGCACTGGATATCCTGGACATGCCGCCGCTGGCCGGCGTGGAGTTCCTTCATGGTGACTTCAGGGAAGAAGCCGTTCTATCGCAGTTTGAAGCCATGCTCGGGGATCAGCCGGTAGACCTTGTGCTGTCGGACATGGCCCCCAATAAGAGTGGTGTAGGCGCGGTCGACCAGCCGCGGATGATGCACCTGGCGGAGCTGGCCCTGGATTTTGCCGACAACCACCTGAAGACCGGTGGGGCGTTCCTGATCAAGCTGTTCCAGGGTGAGGGCTTTGACGACTACGTGCGCGACATGCGCCGCCGGTACGACAAGGTCTCCATCCGCAAGCCGGAAGCGTCGCGCAAGCGCTCTCCCGAGGTGTATGCCTTGGGTCAGGGAAAACGCGCCCACATGAAGTAAGCTCGCAACGTACGCAAGTTCGACCCCAACGCAACGCCAGCACTGAGAGGAACACCGGAGCCAATGAGGATGAACGACTTGACCAAGAACCTCCTGCTATGGGTGGTCGTCGCCGTCGTGCTGATGGTGGTCTTCCAGAGCTTCTCGCCGAAGTCCTCCGGGGCCGGCGCGCAGGGCGCGTCTTACTCGCAATTCCTGGACCAGGTGGACAGCGGCAACGTGCAGAAGGTCGCCTTTGGCGGCGACATGCGTGGCGGCACCAGCCAGCTGACCTACACCACCCGCGGTGGTCAGTCCTCCACCATCACCGCGCCGTTCGATCGTGACCTGATCAACGTGCTGCGTACCAAGAACGTGGAGATCGTGCAGGAGGAGCCGTCCAGCGGCATTTCCCTCGGCGCGATCCTGATGAATTTCCTGCCGGTCATCCTGATCATCGGCTTCTGGTTGTTCATCATGCGCCAGATGCAGGGCGGTGGCGGCGGTGCCAAGGGCGCGATGTCCTTCGGCAAGTCGCGCGCCAAGCTGCAGGGCGAAGACCAGATCAAGGTCACCTTCGCCGACGTCGCCGGCTGCGACGAGGCCAAGGAAGAAGTGGGCGAACTGGTCGACTTCCTGCGCGACCCGTCCAAGTTCACCAAGCTGGGCGGCAAGATTCCGCGCGGCGTGCTGATGGTCGGCCCCCCGGGTACCGGCAAGACGCTGCTGGCCAAGGCCATCGCCGGCGAAGCCAAGGTGCCGTTCTTCTCGATCTCCGGTTCGGACTTCGTGGAAATGTTCGTCGGCGTCGGCGCCAGCCGCGTGCGTGACATGTTCGAGCAGGCCAAGAAGCACGCGCCGTGCATCATCTTCATCGACGAAATCGACGCCGTCGGCCGCCACCGTGGCGCCGGCCTGGGCGGCGGTCACGACGAGCGCGAGCAGACCCTGAACCAGCTGCTGGTCGAGATGGACGGTTTTGAAGGCGGCGAAGGCGTGATCGTGATCGCTGCGACCAACCGTCCGGACGTGCTGGACCCGGCGCTGCTGCGCCCGGGCCGTTTCGACCGCCAGGTCGTGGTCGGCCTGCCGGACGTGAAGGGCCGCGAGCACATCCTCAAGGTCCACATGCGCAAGCTGCCGCTGGCTGACGACGTCGAGCCGATGGTGATCGCGCGTGGTACCCCGGGCTTCTCCGGTGCGGACCTGGCCAACCTCTGCAACGAGGCGGCCCTGTTCGCCGCGCGTGGCAACGAGAAGGAAGTCCGCATGGACCACTTCGACCGTGCCCGCGACAAGATCCTGATGGGTGCCGAGCGCCGCTCGATGGCCATGAGCGAGGACGAGAAGACCCTGACCGCGTACCACGAGGCCGGCCACGCCATCGTCGGCCGCCTGGTGCCCGAGCACGACCCGGTCTACAAGGTGACCATCATTCCGCGCGGCCGCGCGCTGGGTGTGACCATGTACCTGCCGGAAGGCGACAAGTACTCGATGAACCGCGTGGCGATCCAGTCGCAGCTGTGCTCGCTGTACGGTGGCCGCGTCGCTGAAGAGCTGATCTTCGGCGAGGACAAGGTCACCACCGGTGCCTCCAACGATATCGAGCGTGCCACCAAGATGGCCCGCAACATGGTCACCAAGTGGGGCCTGTCCGAGCAGCTCGGCCCGATCGCCTATGGCGAAGAGGATGACGAGGTGTTCCTGGGCCGTTCGGTGACCCAGCACAAGAGCGTGTCCAACGACACGGCGCGCCGGATCGACGAGGAAGTGCGCAACATCCTCGACAAGGCCTACGCCCGCACGACCCAGCTGCTGACCGAGAACATCGACAAGCTGCACGCGATGTCGCAGCTGCTGCTGCAGTACGAGACCATCGACGCGCCGCAGATCGACGCGATCATGGAAGGCCGCGATCCGCCGCCGCCGGCGGGCTGGAGCAAGTCGAACAAGGACGGCGGCAACGACAAGGGCGGCGACGCCCGTCCGCTGCCGCCGATCGCAGGCCCGGCCGAATCGCACTGACGGCCCGCTGCAGGTGACACCAGGCGAGGCCGGGGCAACCCGGCTTCGTCGTTTCCGGGCCACTGGCCCATCCCGAAGATCCGATCTGACGCTGGAGCCCGCATGTCCGCCCCGAAGCCCGAACCGATTTCCCACACTGCCGAAATGGTGATCGCCACCGTGGTCGGCGTGGGTGTGGGCCTGGGGGCCGACAACCTGCTGCTGGGCTGCGTGGTGGGCATCGGAGTCGGCATCGTGCTGAGCATCGCCAGGACCCTGTACGTGGACCGCAAGCGTCGCCGCCGTTGAGGGGGTGTCGGCAGGGCTGCGCCCTGCACCCGTGGTAGTGCCGGCCGCTGGCCGGCAACCTCAACAGCAACAGCAACAGCAACAGCGGGCTTTCCGTAGGATGGCGGCGCGGTGTCGGAGTGCGGGGGCGCTGCAAGTACGTCCCTGTAAGCTTGGCAGCCGCTTGCTCGCGTGCGCATTCCTGCGCACACGGCAAGACCGGGGTTGGGCGTCCTGCCCAACCCGCCCGAGGCATGCCTCGGGCCCATGCGGCTGACACCCCGCACTCCGACACCGCCCCACCTCTGACAGATCTCCGCGGCTGTTGGTAGGTGTCGACCTTGGTCGACACCTCTGTCAGATATCGAATGAGTCATCCACGCATGGCGTGGATCTACTGCAGATCGCAGAAAACTGTCGAAGGCGGGGTGGGTCCGGTTGCGGGGGCGTGAGCGCCATGGATGGCGCGACCGAGCCTCCATGGACGGATTCACGGCGTCCCCCGCAACCGGATCCACCCCGCCATCCCTCAGTAAACCCGCTGTTGCTCCGGCTCTTGCTGTAGCTCTGGCCTCTGCGGGTGCAGGGCGCCGCCCTGCCGAACTAAACTACCCGCCGTTGTCCCTGCAGGATTGCCCATGTTCGATACCTCGCCCCAGCTCGATTGCGCCGGCCGCATCCTGCGCCTCGACCGTGCCCGGGTCATGGGCATCGTCAACGTCACCCCGGACTCGTTCTCCGATGGCGGCGCGCACGACACTACCGAGGCCGCGGTCGCACATGGCCTGAAGCTGGTCGAGGAGGGTGCGGACCTGCTCGATATTGGCGGCGAATCGACCCGCCCGGGCGCCGCGCCGGTATCGATCGAGGACGAGCTGCGCCGCGTGATTCCGGTGATCGAGCAGCTGGCCGCCCGAACCCAGGTTCCGATCAGCATCGACACCTTCAAGCCGGAGGTGATGCGTGCGGCCGTGGCCGTCGGCGCGGGCATGATCAATGACATCTACGGCCTGCGCCAGGAAGGGGCGCTGGACGCCGCCGCTGCAACCGGCGTGCCGGTGGTGCTGATGCACATGCAGGGCGAGCCGGGCCACATGCAGGCTGACCCACACTACGATGACGTGGTCGCCGAGGTGCACGGTTTCCTGGTGCAGCGCCTGTTCGCTGCAGAAATGGCCGGCATCGCGAAGAAGAACCTGCTGATCGATCTCGGTTTCGGCTTCGGCAAGACCACCGCCCACAACATGACCCTGCTGGCGCGCTCCGAGCGCTTCCTGGAACTGGGCGTGCCGATGCTGGCCGGCTTGTCGCGCAAGCGCAGCCTGGGGGAACTGACCGGCCGCGACACGCCGTCCGAACGCGTGGCGGCTTCGGTGGCCGCGCACCTGATTGCGGTGCAGCGTGGTGCGCGCATCGTGCGCGTGCATGACGTGGCGGCCACCGTCGATGCGCTGAAGATCTGGCAAGCAGTCGAGGCGGTGCCGACGCCGCGCGCCGACGCCACGCCGACGATCCGCTGGCCGGACGAAGACTGATGGGCATCGACCGGCGGCCACTGGCGATCGCCGTGATGGGGCCGACCGCCAGTGGCAAGACCGCCACCGCGATCGCCTTGGCGAAGCAGCTGGATGGCGAGATCGTCAGCGTCGATTCGGCGCTGGTGTACCGCCACCTGGATATCGGTTCGGCCAAGCCCGATGCGGCAGAGCGTGCGCAGGCGCCGCACCATCTGCTGGACCTGCGCGATCCCTGGCAGACCTACTCGGCAGCCGAATTCGCCGCCGATGCCGGTCGGGTCGTGACCGACATCGTGGCACGCGGCAAGATGCCGATCCTGGCCGGTGGCACTGGCCTGTACTTCCGCGCCCTGTTGCAGGGCCTGTCGCCGATGCCCGAGGCCGATCCGGCGATGCGCGAAGCGCTCAGCGCCGAGGCGGCCGAGCGTGGCTGGACGGCACTGCACGCAGAGCTGGCCAAGGTCGATCCAGCGGCCGCCGCACGCATTCATGCCACCGACCCGCAACGCATCCAGCGGGCGTTGGAGGTCTATCGCCTGACCGGGACGCCCATCACTGAATGGCAGCGTCGGCCGAGCGTAGCGCCATTGCCGGTGCGCACCCTCAAGCTGATCCTGGCGCCGCGTGACCGCGCGGTGCTGCACCAGCGCATCGAGGCGCGCTTCGACGCCATGCTGGCGCAGGGCTTCCTCGACGAGGTGCGGGCGTTGCGCGCGATGCCGGAAATGGCTGCCGTGGAGGCGCCGCTGGACCTGCCGGCAGTGCGCGCGGTCGGCTATCGGCAGGCCTGGGAATACCTGGACGGGGAGGGCGATGCCGCCCGCTTCCGTGACAAGGCGATCTTCGCCACCCGCCAGCTGGCCAAGCGCCAGCTGACCTGGCTGCGTGGCGAGCTTGATGCGCGCTGGTTCGACCCCCATATCGACCACGAGCGCCTGGCCGGCGCGGTGTCGACCTTCGTCGCACGCTGAACCCCCGCCAGCCGTGTAACATCATCGGTCGGCGGGCGGCTCGGGGGCCGTGGCAACCGTCGGCAACCCAATAAGAACAATAATCAGGAGTGTGCAATGTCCAAGGGGCAATCGCTGCAGGATCCTTTCTTGAATGCACTGCGGCGCGAACGCGTGCCGGTTTCGGTGTACCTGGTGAACGGCATCAAGCTGCAGGGCACGATCGAGTCGTTCGACCAGTTCGTGGTCCTGCTACGCAACACGGTCAGTCAGATGGTCTACAAGCACGCCATTTCCACGGTCGTTCCGGCACGTAACGTGAAGGTCGGTCCGGGCGGTGGTTACGTGCAGTCGGGTGAAGGTGGTCAGGCAGGTGATGAAGCAGACGAGTAAGACCGGAGCGGTGAATGTTTGATCGCTCGAAAAAGGGCGAACACGCCCTGCTGATCCAGCCCCATTTCGGCAAGCTGGAAGACGATGTGCTTGAAGAGTTCGGTGATCTGGCCCGCTCGGCTGGGGCCAGCATCGCTGCGACGATCACCGCGCGCCTGGACCGTCCGAATCCGTCGACCCTGATCGGCAGCGGCAAGCTGGACGAGATCAAGGCTGCGGCCGATGCCAGCGGTGCCGACCTCATCCTGGTCAACCATGCATTGAGCCCGGGCCAGGAGCGCAACCTGGAACGGTTCCTGGAGCGCCGGGTGATCGACCGTACCGGCCTGATCCTGGATATCTTCGCCCAGCGTGCGCACAGCCACGAGGGCAAGCTGCAGGTCGAGCTGGCGCAGCTGCGGCATCTGGCCACGCGGCTGGTGCGCGGCTGGACCCACCTGGAGCGCCAGCGCGGCGGTTCGATCGGCCTGCGCGGCCCGGGTGAAACCCAGCTGGAAACCGACCGCCGCCTGCTGCAGAAGCGGGTCGAGCAGCTGCAGAAGCGCCTGGAAAAGGTCGAGGTGCAGCGCACCCAGATGCGCCGTGCGCGCGTGCGCAGCGAGCTGCCGCGTGTCGCCCTGGTGGGCTACACCAACGCTGGCAAATCGACCCTATTCAACGCCATGACCGGCGCTGAGGCCTACGCCGCCGACCAGCTGTTCGCAACGCTGGATCCGACCGTGCGCCGCATTGCGGTGCCCGGTGGCAACGTGGTGCTGGCCGACACCGTCGGCTTCGTCCGCGATCTGCCGCATGACCTGGTCGCTGCGTTCCGCTCGACCCTGTCCGAGGCGCGCGAGGCCGATTTCCTGCTGCATGTGGTCGACGCTGCCGATCCGCACCGCGAGGAGCGCATCGCCCAGGTGGACGAGGTGCTGACCGCGGTCGGTGCCGGTGACCTGCCGCAGCTGCTGGTGTTCAACAAGATCGACCGCATCGAAGGTGCTGACGTCCGCCACGATGGCCAGGACGGTATCCCGGATGAGTCGCGCCGGGAGCGGGTGTGGATTTCCGCGCGTGACGGGCAGGGCCTTGAGCTGCTGCAGGCAGTGCTGGGCAAGCGCCTGGGCCTGCAGCATGTCACCGGCGAACTGCGCCTGCCGCCGGATGCCGGCCGCCTGCGTGCGCGCCTGCACCAGCTGGAAGTGATCCGCAGCGAGCAGGCCGACGAAGACGGCTGGCTGCTGCAGGTCGACCTGCCGATTGCCGAAGCCGAAAAACTGGCAGCCAGTGCCGACGGCGCGCCGATCCGGGCGCTGCTGCCGGAGAAATTGCCGGAGTGGTGAGGTAGCGGCCCATGCCCGGTAGTGCCGGCCGCTGGCCGGCAGCGCAACCGTGCCGGAGGGGCGCGACATCCAGCTGTCATCTGCGGTACAACGTGCAGGTTCTTCACCCCACCGTCATGCCGATGTCCATTCCCACCGACGCTGAACTCAATGCCCAGTCCGCCGCGCTCGGGCAGCGCCTGCAGCAGGCTTCGCTGCAGCTGGTGACCGCTGAAAGCTGCAGTGGTGGCTGGATCGCCAAGTGCATGACCGATATCGCCGGTTCCTCGGCGTTCTTCGACTGCGGCATGGTGGTCTACAGCTACGAGGCCAAGCAGCGCCTGTTGGGCGTGCGTGCGCAGACCCTGGAGCAGTTCGGTGCGGTCAGCCGCGAAACCGTGCTGGAAATGGTGTCCGGCGCGCTGGTCAATTCCGGTGCCGGCATCGCGGTGGCGGTGACCGGCATCGCCGGTCCTGGTGGCGGCAGCCCGGACAAACCGGTCGGAAGCGTCTGGATTGGCTGGAAGCGCCGCGGCGGCTATGCCCGTGCCGAGCTGTTCCAGTTCGATGGCGACCGCGAAGCCATCCGCCGGCAAACCGTGGCGGCGGCATTGCGCGGTATCGACGCCCAGCTGTGACATGCTGCTCCGGTAATCGTCCGGAGCACGCATGATGTGGGAAACGCTGGGCACGGTCCGTGACCTGGGCCGACTGCAGGAGATCGCCGTCGTCCTGATCCGCTATGGCTTCGGCGATGTGGTGCGGCGCATCGGCCTGGCCAGCACGCTGGAGCGGGCAGGGCGCCTGCTGCACTGGAACGAGGAGCGGCAGGAACTGCTGCGGATGACCGCGCCGGTGCGCGTGCGCAGCGCGATGCAGGATCTCGGCCCGACCTTCGTCAAGCTCGGCCAGGTGCTGGCGACGCGCGTCGACCTGCTGCCGCCGGAATGGATCGCCGAGCTCTCTGAACTGCAGAACGCAGTACCGGCGCTGCCGTACGCGGATATCCGTGAGCAGCTCGAGGCCGATCTTGGCGCATCGCCTTCAGAAGTGTTCGCCTTCCTCGATGAAACCCCGATGGCCGCCGCTTCGCTGGCGCAGGCCCACCGCGCGCGCCTGCATGACGGTCGCGAGGTGGTGCTGAAGGTGCGGCGCCCGGGTATCCGCGATGTGGTCGAGGCCGACCTGCGTCTGCTGGCCCGCCTCGCCGAGATCGTTGAAGCGCGACTGCCGGACCTGCGTCGTTACCGCCCGGCCGAAGTCGTGCAGCAGTTCACCGTGTCGCTGCGCCGCGAGCTGGATTTCGCTGCCGAATGCCGCAATGCCGAGCGCATCGCGCGCAACTTCAGCGGCCGTGACGACATACTGATTCCGAAGGTGCACTGGCAGTGGACCTGCGAGAGCCTGAACGTGCAGGACTTCGTCGACGGCATTCCTGGCCGAGACCTGGCCGGCGTCGATGCGGCGGGCCTGGACCGGCGCGAGCTGGCACGGCGTGGCGCCGGCATTGTGCTGAAGATGGTGCTGGAGGACGGCAGCTTCCACGCCGATCCGCACCCGGGCAACATCATCTACCTGCGTGATGGCCGCATCGGCGTGATTGATTTCGGCATGGTCGGCGCCTTGTCGGAAGTGCGGCGTTTCCAGGTGGCGCAGCTGCTGCACGGGCTGGTCGAGCAGGACCCGCAGGGCGTGGCCGACGTGCTGCTGGACTGGGCGGGTGGCGTGGAAGTGGACGAGAACCGGCTGCAGCACGACATCAGCCAGTTCGTCGACCAGTACCGTGGCGTGCCGCTGAAGGACCTGCGCATCGGTCTGATGCTGGGCGACATCACCCAGCTGCTGCGCAGCTACAGCCTGACCCTGCCGGCCGACCTGGCGCTGATGATCAAGGCGTTCCTGACGCTGGAAGGGATGGGGCGGCAGCTGGACCCGGATTTCGACATGGCCAGCGCCGCGCGCCCGTTCCTGGAACGGGTGGTACTGCAGCGCTATGCGCCCAAGGCCCTGCTCAAGCGCGGCCGCCGCAGCCTGCTGGGCCTGGTCGACTTCGCCGGCGAACTGCCCCGCGACCTGCGCAAGCTGGTCCAGGCTGCGCGCCGGGGACGCCTGCAGCTGAAGGTGGAAACCACGGCGCTGCAGGGCTTCGGCGAGCAGGTCAACCGCGCGGCGAACCGGCTGGTGATGGGCATCGTCACTGCCGCCCTGATCATCGGCTCATCAATCGTGATGCACAGTGTAGGTGGCGTCTCCAGCCGCTGGCTGCTGGCGCTGGGCGTGTGCGGCTTCATCGGCGCCGGCTTCTGCGGCGTCTGGATCCTGTTTTCGATCTGGAGAAGCGGCAAGCACACATAGTGTGCTTGCCGCAGCGGTTCCCAACGGGAACCGCGGAATCGCCGCGCGATTCCTGTAGAGCCGACCGCTGGTCGGCTGCTTTTGCTCCGCCTTTGTCTCTGCCAGCCAGGCCAAGCCCAGCGACGATCGCCCAGCAGGGCTCGGCACTACAGCTGTCGCCGTGTCGCCCCCGGCACTTGCAGTCCCGCTCATTAGTAGTAATACTACTAACCATGGACCTGACCGACACCCAGCAGGCGATCCTGCAGTTGATCGCCGAGCGTATCGAGAGCGAAGGCGCGCCGCCCTCGCAGACTGAAATCGCACGTGCGTTCGGCTTCAAGGGCGTGCGCGCGGCCCAGTACCACCTGGAAGCCCTGGAGCAGGCCGGTGCGATCCGTCGCATCCCGGGTCAGGCCCGCGGCATCCGCCTAGTGCAGGCACCGCCGGTCGAGAAGCTGGCCGAGCCGGGCCTGCCCGACAGCGTCCTGCGCCTGCCGGTATTGGGCCGTGTCGCAGCCGGCCTGCCGATCGGTGCCGATATCGGCTCGGACGACTTCGTGGTGCTGGACCGGGTGTTCTTCTCGCCGGCACCGGATTACCTGTTGAAGGTGCAGGGCGATTCGATGATCGACGAGGGCATCTTCGACGGTGACCTGATCGGCGTGCACCGCACCCGCGACGCCCATTCCGGGCAGATCGTGGTGGCCCGCATCGATGACGAGATCACGGTCAAGCTGCTGAAGATCGCCAAGGATCGTATCCGCCTGCTGCCGCGCAACCCCGACTACAAGCCGATCGAGGTGCTGCCGGATCAGGACTTCGCGATCGAGGGCCTCTATTGCGGCCTGCTGCGGCCCAACCGTTGACCCGTTCCATAGCGCATTACCCCGCGGTCTTTTGTGGCGATTCTCTGGTTCCACTGAGGTTGGTACGGATGTCCGATAATTCTTTTCAGAGCGCCGGGCAGAATCTCAGCCTGTGCGATACGTCCGACTTAAAGTGAACCCATGGCAAAGAAGACCCCCAAAGACAGCGCCTCCAACGACACGACCTCTGCAAGGACCAATCCGATGGACGAGAACAAGAAGCGCGCCCTCGCTGCAGCTCTGGGCCAGATCGAAAAGCAGTTCGGCAAGGGCTCGGTGATGCGCATGGGCGACCGCGTGGTCGAACCCGTCGAAGCCATCCCGACCGGTTCGCTGATGCTCGACATCGCGCTGGGCATTGGTGGTCTGCCGAAGGGCCGTGTCGTTGAGATCTACGGGCCGGAATCCTCGGGCAAGACCACCTTGACCCTGCAGGCCATCGCCGAATGCCAGAAGATGGGCGGTACCGCGGCCTTCATCGACGCCGAGCACGCGCTGGACCCGATCTACGCCGCCAAGCTGGGCGTGAACGTGGACGACCTGCTGCTGTCGCAGCCGGATACCGGTGAGCAGGCGCTGGAAATCGCCGACATGCTGGTCCGTTCGGGTTCGGTCGACATCCTGGTGATCGACTCGGTTGCCGCGCTGACCCCGAAGGCCGAAATCGAAGGCGAGATGGGCGACCAGCTGCCAGGCCTGCAGGCGCGCCTGATGAGCCAGGCGCTGCGCAAGCTGACCGGCAACATCAAGCGCTCCAACACCCTGGTGATCTTCATCAACCAGCTGCGCATGAAGATCGGCGTGATGATGCCGGGCCAGAGCCCGGAAACCACCACGGGTGGCAACGCGCTGAAGTTCTACGCCTCGGTCCGCCTGGACATCCGCCGTATCGGCGCGATCAAGAAGGGTGACGAGATCATCGGTAACCAGACCAAGATCAAGGTCGTCAAGAACAAGCTGGCACCTCCGTTCAAGCAGGTCATCACCGAGATCCTGTATGGCGAAGGCATCAGCCGTGAAGGCGAGCTGATCGACATGGGTGTGGATGCCAAGCTGGTCGAGAAGGCTGGCGCCTGGTACAGCTACGGTGAAGAACGCATTGGCCAGGGCAAGGACAACGCCCGCGGCTACCTGCGCGACAACCCGACTGTCGCCGCCAAGCTCGAGGCCGAGCTGCGCGAGAAATTCCAGCCGGCCGAAGCGGCCCGCGAGGAAGGCGACGACGAAGGCGAAGACGAATAAGGCTTGCTGTGGGGCAGGGTGGCGCCGTCAGTGACGTCGCCCTGTCCCGCAGGTTCGAATCGCCCAGGGATGGGCTGGGCGCCACGGATGGCGCCACCCTTGGAGTACCCATGTCCGACGCCGAAGACATTCCGACCGGCCGCAAGCGCCGGCCGCGTGAGCAGACCCCCGTGCAACGGGCGCTGGGCCTGCTGGTCCGCCGCGAGCACTCGCGCAAGGAACTCACCCGCAAGCTGACCGCCCGTGGCATCGAAGACGAAGCCGCGCAGGCCGCTGTCGCCAAGTTGACCGAGGCCGGCTGGCAGGACGACACCCGTTTTGCCGAGAACCTGGTGCGGATGCGCGCCAACACCGGTTATGGGCCGATCCATGTCCGCGCCGAGCTGGGGACCCACGGCCTGGACAGTGCCGCGATTGCCGCAGCGATGGACAGCTACGAAGGCGACTGGCAGGAAAACGCCCGTGATCTGGTCCGCCGACGCTTTGGCGAGGCCGGCCCGCAGGACCTGACGCAGCGGCGCAAGGCCGCCGATCTGCTGGCCCGACGGGGCTTCGACGGCGACAGCATCCGCCGCGCAACCCGCTACGACCCGGATGACTGAGACTGGCGGCGCCGGGCCTGATACCCTTTAGGTTTTCGGCGGTCCCTCGCGACCCTGGCCAACGCGGCCGGTGGTCCGGGCCCGCCGGCCCGCAGACTGCCAGCCCCCAATGAACGCATCCGCCAAATTCACGACTTCCCAGATCCGCAGCGACTTCCTTGAATTCTTCAAGGGCAAAGGCCACACCATCGTGCCGTCGGCGCCGCTGGTGCCGGGCAATGATCCGACCCTGCTGTTCACCAACTCCGGCATGGTGCAGTTCAAGGACGTGTTCCTTGGCGCGGAGAAGCGCAGCTACGTGCGCGCGGCCGACGTGCAGCGCTGCCTGCGTGCGGGCGGCAAACACAACGACCTCGACCAGGTCGGCTACACCGCACGCCACCACACCTTCTTCGAAATGCTGGGCAACTGGTCGTTCGGCGACTACTTCAAGAAGGATGCGATCGCCTGGGCCTGGGAGCTGCTGACCCAGGTCTGGAAGCTGCCGGCCGAGCGCCTGCTGGTCACCGTCTACCAGACCGACGACGAGGCCTACGCGCTGTGGCGCGACATGGTTGGCGTGCCGGAAGAGCGCATCGTGCGCATCGGCGACAACAAGGGCGCACCGTTCGCCTCGGACAACTTCTGGCAGATGGCCGACACCGGTCCGTGCGGCCCTTGCACCGAGATTTTCTACGACCACGGTGACCATATCGCCGGCGGCCCCCCGGGCTCCCCGGATGAGGACGGCGACCGCTTCATCGAAATCTGGAACCTGGTGTTCATGCAGTTCGACCGCCAGCCGGATGGCACCCTGGTGCCGCTGCCGGCACCGTGCGTGGATACCGGCATGGGCCTGGAGCGCCTGGCGGCGATCCTGCAGCACGTGCACACCAACTATGAGATCGACCTGTTCCAGGCGCTGATCCGCAAGGCCTCCGAGCTGACCGGCACCGCCGACCTGGAAAACAAGTCGCTGCGTGTGATCGCCGATCACATCCGTGCCTGCTCGTTCCTGATCGTCGACGGCGTGCTGCCGTCCAACGAAGGCCGCGGCTACGTGCTGCGCCGTATCATCCGCCGCGCCCTGCGCCACGGCTGGATGCTGGGTGTGCGCCAGCCGTTCTTCAGCAAGCTGGTGCCGACCCTGGTCGAGCAGATGGGCGAGGCCTATCCGGAACTGCCGGCGGCGGTGGACACCGTCACCCGTGCGCTGCAGGCCGAAGAAGAGCGTTTCGCTGAAACCCTCGACGCCGGCATGAAGATCTTCGAAGACGTTGCCGGCAAGGCCAGCAATGGCGTGATTCCCGGCGTTGACGCGTTCCGCCTGTACGATACCTATGGCTTCCCGCTCGACCTGACCCAGGACATCGCCCGCGAGCGCGACCTGACCGTCGACATTGCCGGCTTCGACGCCGCGATGGAGCAGCAGCGCGAGACCGCGCGCGCGGCCGGCAAGTTCGGTGGTGGCGTGACCCTGCCGGCCGAGCTGGTGGCGACCCTCAGCCCGACCGTGTTCCTGGGGTATGACCGCCTGCAGGCCGACGGCCTGAGCGTGCTGGCCCTGCTCAAGGACGGTCGTCCGGTGCAGTCGGCCGATGCCGGTGATGCGGTCATCGTGATCACCAACCAGACCCCGTTCTACGCCGAGTCCGGCGGCCAGGTCGGCGACACCGGCGTGCTCACCGGCAACGGCGTGCGCCTGGTGGTGGAAGACACCCAGAAGTTCGCCGGCCAGTTCCATGGCCACGTCGGCATCCTGTCCGAAGGCGGCCTGAAGGTTGGTGACGTGCTGTCCGGCCAGGTCGATGGCGAGCGCCGTGGCGCCACCATCCTCAACCACTCCGCCACCCACCTGCTGCACGCCGCCCTGCGCGAAGTGCTCGGCACCCACGTGCAGCAGAAGGGCTCGCTGGTCGCTCCGGACCGCCTGCGTTTCGACTTCTCGCACTTCCAGCCGATCAGCGCGGAAGAGCTGGCGGTGATCGAGCGCAAGGTCAACCAGCAGGTGCGTGCCAACAACGCCGCCGAAGTGCACACCATGGCCATGCAGGAAGCGCTGGACTTCGGCGCGATGGCCCTGTTCGGCGAGAAGTACGGTGAGCACGTGCGCGTGCTGAAGATGGGTGACTACTCCACCGAGCTGTGCGGTGGCACCCACGTCAACCGTACCGGCGACATCGGCCTGTTCAAGATCACCTCCGAGGGCGGTGTTTCCGCCGGCGTGCGCCGCATCGAGGCGGTCACCGGCCAGGGTGCCCTGGACTACGTGGATGCCGAAGAGGCCCGCCTGGCCGAGGCCGCCGACCTGCTTGGCGGCAGCGCTGCCGACGTGGTCGAGAAGATCCGCGCCCTCGGCCAGCGCCAGAAGCAGCTGGAGCGCGAACTGGAAGCCGTGAAGGCCAAGGTTGCCGCCGGTGCTACCGCCGACCTGTCCGGCCAGGCGGTCGAGGTTGCAGGTGTGAAGGTGCTGGCGGCGCGCCTGGAAGGCTTCGACGCCAAGGCCCTGCGTGACGCCATGGACCGCCTGAAGCAGCAGCTGGGCGATGCGGTGATCGTGCTGGCCGGCGCCCAGGACGGCAAGGCCGCCCTGGTCGCAGGTGTGAACGGCAGCGCAATGGGCAAGGTCAAGGCCGGGGAACTGTTGTCCCATATCGCCGGTCAGATCGGGGGCAAGGGCGGCGGACGCCCGGACCTCGCCCAGGGTGGTGGCGAGGACGGGCCCGCCCTTGCCACTGCGCTGGCTGCAGTCGTCGAATGGGTCAGCCCCCGCCTGTGATGAACCTGGCCGTCCCCCTCCTTGTAGGAGCGGGACGGCTGACGGTACCATTGCGAATCTTTTCCCTTTGTCGTGGTAGCGCTTCTTGACGGAGCGTCAAGCCGGTGGGGGATACCCTTCCACACGGTTCCATGGAGACTTACAAAAATGTTGATCCTGACTCGCCGCGTCGGCGAAACCCTGATGATCGGTGACTCGGTGAGCGTCACCGTGCTTGGCGTCAAGGGTAACCAGGTGCGTATCGGCATCACCGCGCCGAAGGACGTCGCTGTGCATCGCGAAGAGATCTATCAGCGCATCCAGCGCGGTGACGAAGCCGGTGGCACCGGTAGCGAAAATTCTGCCGAATAACGCTTTACCTTCGCACTCGATTAACGTTATGATTCACGCCCCGCTGAGGTGCAACGCACCAGACGCGGAGAAAACCCCGGAGTGATGCCCGAGTGGCCGAAGGGGCTCCCCTGCTAAGGGAGTATAGGGTCAAAAGCTCTATCGAGGGTTCGAATCCCTCTCACTCCGCCAGATACAAAGAAGCGCCTGCAGATCCTCGATCTGCAGGCGTTTTTCTTTATCCGACACTCGAAAGTACAGCCGGCGTGGAGCTGGCTATTCTGGCTGATCGGTGCGGATGGCAGGCGTTGGCATGGGCGCGGTCGTCGCCGCTGGTGCCGGAGCGGGCGCACCGGGCAGCTGTGGCGGTTCAAGATAGCGAGGTGGGGTTTCCCGCCACAGCAAGGCAAGCGTGCAGTCGTTGGCACGTTCCCTGCACATTCTTTCGGCCTTCCGCTGCGCGGCGTCCGCGGTCTTCTCACCCAGTGCAAAGCCCAACGCAATCGTGCCGGTCGCTATGGCCGAATAGCCTTCGCTGCTGGTGCTGGCGGAGTGACCGCAATTGCGTGATCGCGCTGCGCAGTAGTGCAGCGACTGCTGCATCGCAGTGGTGAGGGAAGATTGGTTCATCGAATAGCCGTAGCGGCCATCCTTGTCGTAGGTGATCGCAGACGCAGCACTTGCGCCTGATGAAACGGACAACAACAGTGCCAGTGAAACCGCATGCTTCCAGTTCATCACGCTCTCCTTCTCTGCCGATGGTGAATCAACCGGGGAGCGTGGTGCAACCACGCAGGGGGTGCGATGGACGACGCCTGCAGGCCGTCTGCCTGCAGGCGTGTACCGATGCATCCGGTTGTCAGAGCTTCACCGTCACACCCACCTGGAAGCCACGCCCGGGCAACGGTGCGATGTACTTCAACGGCGAGTTGTGCGGTCGTGCTTCCTCATTGAGCAGATTGCTGCCATTGACGAACACTTCCATGCTGGCAATGTAGGCATTGCGCACCGGCAGTTCGCGGCTGACCTGCAGGTCGACCAGGTTGAACGCATCCAGTGGCACCTCCTCGCTGACGTTGCGGCCGAGGTACTTCTGCCTGTCGTAGTAGGTGCTGGACAGCTGCGCCTTCCAGCCCTCGCGCTGCCACTGCAGATTGGCGCCGTAGCGGTTGGTCGGCATGTTCGGCAGATACTCGCCGTCATTGTGGGCGCGCAGCGAATCGGGATGGTCAGCCTTGTTCTTCACCAGGTCGGCGAAGGCGGACACATTCAACGTGCCGAAGCGGCCCAGGTCCAATGCCTGCGAAGCATCGATCTCGAAGCCCTTCACCGTGGTGTCGGTCTGCTTCCAGTACTTCAGTGGCAGGCGGTTGGCGGTCTGCAGGCCGGAGTAGCCGAGGTAGAGATAATTCTCGTACTTCATCCGGTACGCGGTGGCGGATAGCTCGAAACCGCCGAGATGGAACAGGCCGGTCAGTTCCAGGTTCTTCGCGCGTTCCGGTTCCAGATTCTGGTTGCCTTCTTCCTGGGTCATCACCGAGTAGTGTGCGTTGCTGGCATACAGCTCGTTGATCTCCGGGGCACGTTGCGAAGACGAGTAGCGAACCTTGGCCGCGAACATCGGCCCCAGCTCGACATACGAACCCAGGCTGTAGCTGTTGAGCCGGTAGTCGCGGTCCTGCAGTTTGGTGTTGGCGGCATTGCGCGCGGTCTTGAAGCGGCTGGGCTGCAATTCGTGATCCACACGCTCGTGGCGCATGCCTGCATCGAAGGTGGCCCAGCCGAAGTCCAGCGTCTCCTTCAGGAACACCGCATTGCTGCGCGTGTCCACGTCCGGCAGGTAGCGCTGCGAGCCGCTGCCGGTGACATCACGCGACTGATGGCTGAAACCGAGCAGGCCGCTGAGCGGGCCGATGCGTTGATGGCTGAGCAGCAGCTCGGCCTGCGTGCTCTCGAAATCGTAGTCGTTGGCCTTGGTGGCGCCCAGCCGCTCGCCTGAGGTGTTGTCCAGCTTGGAAACACGGAGTTCCGCGCGCTCGAACCACGGCAGTGGATCACGCAGCAGGGCTTCCAGCGCGTAGCGCTGTTGCTTGATCACCACGCCCACCGGCAGGCCATCGGCATAGTTGGAACCGAACGACAGGTTCTGCATCGAGAAGCCTGGAACGCCGTACTCGCTGTCCTTGGCATCAATGCTGACACCCACGTAGCCACGGTCGAAGAACAGGGTCGAGCCGAAGGCCACCTGACTGTTGCGCGCATAGCTGTTGCCCAGCCGGTGATGGTAGTCGGGCGTCACATCGTTGTTGATCTGCTTCTGCACATACGACGGCGTGCCGGGCACGTAGGCCGGGTTGACCGGATTGATGTAGGTGCGGCGCTGCCAGACCGACGTCGGATTGTTGGTGTAGAAGGAGAAATCACCATCGGCCCAGTCCGGGTTCTCGGTCATGAACTGGTCGATGTACGGCTGCGAGGCCTTGTTGTAGAGCTGCTGGACGCGCGCCTCTTTCTGGCAGGCGTCGGCCAGTGCCGAGTTGACGCCCCCGCCTGCCGGGAACAGCCCGGTGTTGCAGACGCTGGCCTTGCTGTTGCCGGGGATGTCGTAGTGCGAGATGCGCTGCCGCGACACCTGCAGATTGGTGGAGATGTTGCGCTGGTTGTTGAAGTTCATGCGGAAGCCCTGCGCGTCGGCCGCGTTGAAGCCCTTGCGCAGGACCAGTTCCATCGACTGATCCTTGTCTTCCATGCTGCGCGAGATCAGGCCCGAGTCGATCTCCACGCTGCCGCCGATCGCATTGCCCCCATAGCGCACGGTGTCGGAGGACTTGTTGACGGTGACGCTGCGTACGAACAGCGGATCGAACGGGATATTGATGTCACCGCTGATCGCGTTCATGCCCAGAATCGATTGGCCGTCCTGCAGGATCTGCACACGGTTGCCGCTGAGGCTGCGGATGACCGGAGCGCCCGCGTTTGGCCCGAAGGCGCTGCTCTGCACACCGGAGACGTGTTCGAGCAGGCCGCCGAGGGTGCGGTTCTGCGCCTGCGGATTGTCGACGGTGACCCGGCTGTCGATGCGCGAAGGCTGGGTGGCCTGGACCTGGAGGGTGGGGAGGGTGGGTTCGTCCGCGGCCTGGGCGGTGTGGACGGCGAACAGAATGGCTGCAGCAAGGAGATGGCGGCGCATGACACGATCCGTGAAGTTGAGGTGAAATGTTATAACGTAACTCTTTGTATCAACAAGGGCGGATTGGGCCTTGCCACCAGGGCTGGATATGAGAACGGTTCTCATATGAGAATGGCGGGTGATTCTTCACGGGCGCACCATGCACAGCCTCACCCTCGCCGACCTCGACCGCTTGGGCCGCAGCAGTGGTTTCCGCTATCGGCTGCCAGCACTCGCGTCCGCCGCCGATTCGGGCGCGCTGTGCGTGGTCGAGGGCAGGGTGGAACAGCGCTGCTTGCGCCCTGGCATCAGCCTGGCGCTGTCGGACGTGGTCGCGCATCAGCCGTTCGAGGCGACTTCGGAGGCACCCCCGCCGTTCGCTGCGATCGTGATGCTGGAAGGTCGTGCCGGAGCACGCCTGGAAGGGCAGGCTGTGATCGGCATGAACCGCGGCGCCGGCGCGATGGTGTTGGCCGATGCCACGCCGATGACTGCGATTCATCCGGCCGGTCAACGGATGCGCAGTCTGAATGTCTCGCTGGATGCACCGGCCGAGATGGATGATCCGGTGATCAGCGAACTGCTGTTGCAGGCGCATCGCCATGGTCGCCGGCGGCTGCACAGCTGGCAGGTACCCGCGCATCTTGAACATGCCGCCGAACAGTTGCTGTCGGGGACCTGGCAGGGCGCAATGCATGCGCTGCTGTGCGAGGGTGTGGGCCTGCAGATGCTGGCGATGGCGTTGGGTGCGCCTGCCCAGGAGGCATCGCCGGACCAGCGTGTTTCAGCACGTGATCGCCGCATGCTGCAACGGGTGATCGACTGCCTGCAGGCATCACCTGCGGCTGACCACAGCCTGGAGGATCTGGCGCGTCTGGCCTGCATGAGCCCGAGCAGCCTGCGGCTGAAGTTCCAGCAGGTGCACCGGTGTTCGGTGTTCGCCTGGCTGCGCGAGCGGCGCCTGCAGCTGGCCTGCGAGCAGCTGCGGCAGGGCTGCAGCGTGCAGCAGGCCGCACATTTCGTCGGCTACCGGCACGCCACCAATTTCGCGACCGCATTCCGCGCGCGCTACGGCATCGCGCCCAGCGAGCTTCGCTGAGTCCGGACCACCGTCGGCAGTGCGCATACGCCTGCTGCGTCCGCGCATACGTACGGTCACGCTCAAATGACAATAATTCTCATCCAGCCTTTCCTTCCCGCTGGATCTCCCATGCCTGCCTGTTTCCGCCCGTGTGCCCTGGCTAGCGCCATCGGCACGACCCTGGCGCTGTTCAACGCTGCCCACGCCGCCGAACGCACTCCGTCCGTAACGCCTTCCCAGCTTCCAACCGTGCAGGTCACGGCCGACCTCGATGGCAGCACCGAAACGTCGCGTTCCTACACCACCGACTCGATGGGCACGGCGACCGGACTGTCGCTGACCTCGCGGCAGACCCCGCAATCCGTCAGCGTGGTCACCCGCCAGCAGATCGAGGACCGTGGCCTGCTCAGCACCGCCGATGCCTTGGCGACCGCACCTGGCATCTCGGTCACGCGCAGCGACGCCAACCGCTACTCGTTCTCCGCACGCGGCTTCGACATCGACAACTACCAGTTCGATGGCGTGGTGATGCCGGTGCTGTCGCCGTGGAATTTCGGCGAGAACAACCTGGACATGGTGGTGTATGACCGCATCGAGATCGTGCGCGGCGCCAACGGCCTGATGACCGGCGCCGGCAATCCCTCGGCGGCAGTGAACTACGTGCGCAAGCGCCCGCTGCGCGAGTTCGCTGCCAGTGGTGGCATCAGCCTCGGCAGCTGGGACGCACGGCGCGCGTGGGCGGATGTGTCCAGCCCGCTGAGCCGGGAAGGGCGTGTGCGTGGTCGCCTGGTGGCCGCGCAGGCAGAGGGCGACAGCTACACCGCTGGCCTGGACAGTACGGCGAAGACGCTCTACGGCGTGGTCAGCGTGGACTTGGGCGAGGACACCGGGTTGATCGCCGGCATCTCCTACCAGGGCAACGACAACCGTGGCTTCGGCAGCGGCTTCGCGCTGTTCAACGCCGATGGCACGCGTACCCGCTTCGACCGCTCGGTATCAGCCACCGCGCCGTGGGCACGGATGAGCACCGATACCCGCAACGGCTTCTTCGATTTCAACCATCGCTTCGGTAACGACTGGCAGGCGCGCGTCTCCTACAGCCGATCGCATACCGACATGGAGATGAAGCATCTCTATCGCGGTGGCTATCCCGACCCGGTCACTGGTGCCATGCCCAATGGCAACAGCTTTACCCGCTACGACGGTCCGGTGCGCCGCGAAGCGATCAGCGCCAGCCTGACCGGTCCGTTCCAGCTGTTCGGCCGCCAGCACACTGCGTCCATCGGCTGGTCGCGTTCGCGTGACGAGATCGCGCTCGGCCAGTATCGCGCGCTGGCGCCGCTGCCGCCGCTGGCCAGCTATCTGGACTGGCACGGGCCGGGCACGCCGGAGCCGACGTGGGCCAGCAGCAAGACCCAGGCCGATGACCTGGACAACCATCAGGGCGGTGCCTACGCGGTGGCGCGGCTGTCGCTGGCCGATCCGCTGCACGTGATCGTCGGTGGCCGCATGAGCAACTGGGAGACCGACCAGGTCTACTTTGGCACCAAGCGCAAGTACCGCTACCGCAACGAGTTCGTACCGTATGCCGGCGTGGTCTGGGACCTCAACGGCTACAGCAGCGTGTACGCCAGCTACACCGGCATCTTCAAGCCGCAGAACAACCGCAACGAATCCGGGCAGATCCTCGATCCGGTCAGCGGCCGCAGTTACGAGCTGGGTCTCAAGGGCAGCTGGCTGCAGGAGCGTTTGAACGCGTCAGCGGCGCTGTTCCGCACCCAGCAGGACAACCTGGCGGAGGCCACCGGCGGGCTGGTCGAAGGCAGCTCGCAGGCGGCCTATCGCGCGGTGAAGGGCGCAACCGTGGATGGCCTGGAACTGGAGCTGGCCGGCGAGCCGCTGCCGGGCTGGAGCCTGGGCACCAGCTTCACCACCTTCATCGCGCAGGACGCGCAGGGCCGGGCGATCAATACCGCCAAGCCGCGCAGCCTGTTCAAGCTGTTCACCACCTGGCGCCTGCCCGGTGCCTGGGATCGGCTGACGATCGGCGGTGGCGTGGACTGGCAGAACCGCATGTACCAGACCGCCACCGCGCCAGGGAATCGCCGGTTGCCGGTGGAGCAGCCCAGCTACGCACTGGTCAACCTGATGGCGCGCTACCAGTTCAGTTCCAACGTGTCGGCGGCGGTCAACATCAACAATCTGTTCGACCGCCACTATTACTCGCAGATCGGCTTCTACAACCAGGGCTGGTACGGCGCGCCGCGAAACGTGATGTTCACTGTGAAGGTTGGCTATTAAGGCACGGCGTTGCCCTCCGTTCAGCGCCCTGCCTTGTGCGGGGCGCCGATGCTGTGCAGGATCCGGATGCTGCGCCCCACAGTGCTTCACGCAGCATCCTCTTCACGGGAACGGAGCAACGTATGAAGCTGTTGTCCGCTGTGTTGTTGTCTGCGCTTTCACTTCCTGCCGTTCCGGCGCTGGCAATGGAGGCATCTCCTTCGCCGCTGTTGGGGCGCTGGTCGCTGGATATCGCCACGTCCGCGCTACCCGAAGCGCAGCGCCCGAAGCACGTGGTGCTGGAGTTCAAGGACGCCGGTGCGGGGCGTTGGAGTTCACACGTGGACATCGTCCTGCACGACGGCAAGACCATGAAGTCCGACGGCACGCTGGCGCTGGATGGCACGCCGGGGCCCTTGTCCGGCACCTATGGCGCAGACAAGGCCAACCTGAAACTGCCAGCGCCGAACACCCTGGTGATGCAGCTGGTGGACCACGGCACGCCGGCCTCCACCCGTATCTATACCGTCGCAGCCGACCGCTCGACGATGACCGAGACCAAGGCGTTCTACGGCCACGACGGTACGCCGATCCTGCAGACCAATCTGTTCAAGCGGATGCCCTAGCGTTGCCGCCGGCACCACGCCCGTAGAACGGGCGTGGTGAATGCAGCAGCCTTACACCGCAGCCGGGTCGCGCTTGCCGGTGTCGATGCCGTACTTGTCGATGGCGTCCTGCATCCGCGCGCGCTCGATGCGGCCTTCGTCGGCCAGCGACTTCAGGGCGGCCAGCACGATGAAGTGGCGATCCACTTCGAAGAACGTGCGCAGCGACTCACGCGTGTCGGAGCGCCCGAAGCCATCGGTACCGAGTGCGGTGAAGCGGCGGTCGTTGATGAAGGGACGGATCTGGTCGCCGACGATCTTCATGTAGTCGGTGGCCACCACCACCGGGCCTTCATGGCCCTGCAGGCACTGCTGCAGGTAGGGCACGCGGGGCTCCTCGGCCGGATGCAGCAGGTTCCAGCGCTCGGCGGCCAGGCCATCGCGGCGCAGTTCGGTCAGGCTGGTCGCGCTCCACACATCGCTGGCGATGCCGAAGTCCTGCTGCAGCAGTTCTGCCGCGGCTTCCACTTCGCGCAGGATCGAACCGCTGCCCATCAGCTGCACGCGTGGCTGCGAGTCGCTGTCGGCGGCCGCCGGGTGCAGCAGGTACAGGCCCTTCAGGATGCCGGCCTCGGCGCCCTCGGGCAGCGCCGGCTGCGGATAGTTCTCGTTGAGTACGGTGATGTAGTAGTAGATGTCTTCCTGCTCGACGTACATGCGGCGCAGGCCGTCGTGGATGATCACCGCCAGCTCGTAGTTGTAGGTCGGGTCGTAGGATACGCAGCTCGGGATGACCGACGACAGCACGTGGCTGTGGCCGTCGTCATGCTGCAGGCCTTCGCCCATCAGCGTGGTGCGGCCGGAGGTGGCACCCAGCAGGAATCCACGGGTGCGCGCATCGGCGGCGGCCCAGGCCAGGTCACCGACGCGCTGCAGGCCGAACATCGAGTAGAAGATGTAAAACGGGATCGTCGCCAGGCCGTGGTTGCTGTAGGCGGTGCCGGCGGCGATCCACGAGCAGATCGCGCCGGATTCGTTGATGCCTTCCTGCAGGATCTGGCCGTCCTTGGCTTCCTTGTAGTAGCTCAGCTGGCCGGCATCCTGCGGGGTATACAGCTGGCCCAGGTAGGAGTGGATGCCGATCTGGCGGAACAGGCCTTCCATGCCGAAGGTGCGCGATTCATCGGGCACGATCGGTATGACCAGCTTGCCCAGCTCCGGGTCCTTCAGCAGGCTGGTGAGAATGCGCACGAAGCCCATGGTGGTGGACTGTCCGCGATCGCCGCTGCCCTGCAGCTGGGTATTGAAGATCGACAGCGGCGGCAGCGGCAGCGGATCGACCTTGGCCAGGCGCGCCGGCAGCTGCCCGCCCTGGATGCAGCGGCGCTCGGCGAAGTAGGCCGCCTCGGCGCTGCCCGGTTCCGGGCGCAGGTACGGCATGTCCTCCAGCTGGTCGTCGCTGACCGGCAGGTTGAAGCGGTCACGGAAGGCGCGCACCGCGTCGGCGCTCATCTTCTTCAGCTGGTGGTTGATGTTCTGGCCTTCACCGGCTTCACCCATGCCGAAACCCTTGACCGTCTTGGCCAGGATCACGGTGGGCCGGCCGCTGGTGTTCACTGCCTGCTGATAGGCAGCGAACACCTTCTGCGGATCATGGCCACCACGTGCCAGCGCCCAGATGTCGTCGTCGCTCATGTGCGCGACCAGCTCCAGCAGTTCGGGGTAACGACCGAAGAAGTGCTCGCGCACGTAGGCACCGTTCTGCGACTTGAAGGTCTGGTAGTCGCCGTCCACGCATTCCATCATGCGCTGGCGCAGCAGGCCGCTGTGGTCGCGGGCCAGCAGGTCGTCCCAGCCGCTGCCCCAGATCAGCTTGATCACGTTCCAGCCAGCGGCGCGGAAGGTGCCTTCCAGTTCCTGGATGACCTTGGCGTTGCCACGCACCGGACCGTCCAAGCGCTGCAGGTTGCAGTTCACCACGAACACGATGTTGTCCAGCCGCTCGCGGCCGGCCAGCGAGATCGCCGCCAGCGACTCGGGCTGGTCCATCTCGCCGTCGCCGAGGAAGGCCCAGACCTTGCGGCCCTGGTGTTCTTTCAGGCCGCGGTATTCCAGGTAACGCATGTAGCGCGCCTGGTAGGCGGCGGTCAGCGGGCCCAGCCCCATCGACACGGTGGGGAACTGCCAGAACTCCGGCATCAATCGCGGGTGTGGATACGAGGACAGGCCTTCGCGCCCGGCTTCACGGCGGAAGTTGTCCATGCGCGCCGGATCGATGCGGCCTTCCACGTACGCGCGGCCATAGATGCCCGGCGCGGAGTGGCCCTGGATGTAGATCATGTCGCCGTCGAAGGTGTCGGTGCGGCCTCGGAAGAAATGATCGAAGCCCACGTCGTACAGTACTGCCGCCGACTGGTAGGTGGCGATGTGGCCACCGACGTTGGAATGCTTGCCGGCACGCAGCACCATCACCATCGCGTTCCAGCGGATCATCGCGTTCAGGCGGCGCTCGATGGCCAGGTCACCCGGATAGGCCGGCTGGCGCTCGGGCGGGATGGTGTTGACGTAGGCGGTCCAGGCACGGGTATGCAGGTCGCCATGCTGCTGGGCGTCCAGCTCGCTGAGCTGGTCGATCAGGTAGTGCGCGCGCGGCCGGCCACCGGCCTGCATCACCGCTTCCAGTGATTCACGCCACTCGCGGGTTTCCAGCGGATCGGTATCGAAGGGAATGAGCGCTTGGTTCATGACTGTCTCCAGAGGGCGCCGGTCGGACGTCTGCCTGGGCGACAACACCGGCAGGGCGCACAGCACTGGAGCGGGGTCGCAACGGCGGGGCCGTGACGCGAAGGGCGACCGTGGCGGCCGCCGAGAAGACAAGCGTAGGCCCGGCCACCCGGCTTCGATAGGCGGGCCCGGCTTGGGTCTCTGGCAAGCAAGGGTTGGCACGGCGCGCCGTATCATGGGCGGGCGTGCTGGGTGCGGCCGCTGATCAGGCCGGGGACAGGTCCGGGAAGAACATCGGGATGACCGCCACACCAACCCCCAGCAGGCACCAGGCCACGATCGGCAGCCAGCCTGAGAGCTGCTGGCAGCGTTCCGGCAAGCGGCGTCCTCCGATCCACAGCAGCAGGGTGAGCAGGCCCAGCGCGTAGGCGAGGGCGACGACCACCGGATGCACGTGGACGACACGGCTGGGCGGCCACATCTGCTGCTGGTAGGCGGTGGTGTGGGCGACCAGCAGCAGGAACAGCAGGCTGCTGAGGGTGTTGATGGCGGTGCGGGCGTTCATTGCGGGGCACTCCTTGTGCCGGCTGCTGGAAACTGCAGGGGCGGCATTCTAGCGGCTGCGTGCCGGCAGTTGAAACGCCACTGTCATCGATGGCCGTCACCCTGCGGGGCTTTCCAGCCTTGGGGTGGTTGGCCGGCCGTGAACAGCGTGAGGATCTGGGAGAAGAGCTATGCGCTGCGGCGGCAGCTGCTGCGCGGCTTCTTCCTGCGCCGGGGTTCTGCCAGCGAAGATGCCGAGGATCTGGCGCAGGAGGTTTACCTGCGGCTGCTGCGCAGCACCGGTGAGCATGCCGACGCGGTCGAGAACCCGGAAGCCTACCTGTTCACCGTGGCCGCCAATCTTGCACGGGAGCACGCGCGCGCGCGTTCGTCGCTGCCGCCGCTGGAGGACGTCGACCTCCTGGCCGAAGTGTTGAAGAGCGAAGAAGACATCGAAGGCGAACTCGAGCGCGCGCAGCGCTGGAGCGATATCCGCAGCACCATCGCACGGCTGCCGGCGACCACGCGGCGGGTGATGGAGCTGCATTATCGCGACGGGCTGGACTGCCCGGCAATCAGCCAGCAGCTGCAGGTCTCGGTGCACATGGTGCGCAAGCATATCGGCAAGGGGCTGGACGCCTGCAGGAAGGCGCTGGGCGCCAGGGAGCTCACATGAAACGGAATCCATCGGGTGCGGCCGACGACGTGATCGCCAGCGAGGCCATGGACTGGTTCCAGCGCAATCGCGAGGGCGTGCTGGGCGAAGCCGAGCGGGTTGCGTTGCTGGACTGGATGAAGCGCTCGCCGGAGCATGTGCGCGCCTATATGCACGCGCTCGCACTGCACCGGCAGGTTGGTGAGGCGCTGCAATCGGCATTGGCTGAAGAGGCCTCGGTGCCGCCACAGCAGGCCGCTGCCAAGGTCGTGCCGCTGTTCGGACACGCACAGGCCCCGCTGCGCAGTGCGCCGCACAGCCGTCGCACGCGTTGGTGGGTGGCGGCTGCCGCAGCCTGTATCGCCCTGCTCGGCGTGGGCCTGGTACCGCAGCTGATGCCTACCGAGCAGCTTTACAGCGCCGGACATGGAGAAATTCGCGACCTGGTGCTGCCCGACCAGACCCAGGTGCGGCTCAACGCGGACAGCCGCCTGCGGGTGCGCATGGGCGGGTTCAGCCGCAAGGCGGAACTGCTGCAGGGCGAGGCGACGTTCGACATCGCACGCGATCGGCGCCCGTTCGAAGTGCAGGTGAACGGGTTGCAGATCCGCGATATCGGCACGGTGTTCGATGTGTCGCGACGGCTGCAGGGCACCCGCATCGGTGTGGTTTCCGGCGAGGTGGAAGTGTGGAGCCACGGTGCGGATGCGCGGCGTCTTGCACAACTGGGTAAAGGCCAGGTGGTGCAGGTCGACGCGCGCAGCCATGCGGTCGAGTCGTTGGATGTGCCGTTGTCGATGCTGCTGGACTGGCAGCAACGCAAGGTCTCTTTCCTGGACGAGCGGCTGGATGAGGTGGCCGCCGCCTTCAACCGCCACAACCAGGTGCAGGTGCGGGTGCTGGATGAAGGTGCGGCGTCGGCGCGGTTGTCCGGCAGCCTGGACGCGCATCGCATCGGTGCGCTGCAGGCCTTCCTCGAGCGCGACCCGCGCTTCGTGGTGCGGCGAGAAGGCGACACCGTGCGGGTTGGCAGTCGCTGAGGTCGACATGGCCGTGCGTTGTCAGAAAAAATTCATCAAATCCGCGTTCTCCACTTCGGTGGATGCGGGCTCTTACTTGGGAGAAGCCGCTGCCGAGTCACGCAGCGGCACCTGCTGCTTTCTCTCTTCCAAGGACCCGTGATGCGCAACACGCTCTACCTGTCGATCATCCTCGCCCTGTCTCCCTGCAGCATGCCGCTGGCGGCTGCGGCCACTGCCGATGGCCTCGAGGCCCGCGTTTCGGCGCCGATCGCGGCGCAGCCGCTGGCGCGCGCGCTGGAGCAGTTGTCGCGCAGTTCCGGCGTGCAGTTCCTGTATTCGGGCAGTGGTGAAGCGCACATGGCCGGGGCGGTGCCGCGCGGTGCCACCGTCAAGCAGGCGCTGGACGCGCTGCTGGCAGGGACCGGCCTGGGCTACACCGTGGTGGATGGCAACGTCATCGCCATTGATCCTGCGCCGGCACACAACGAACCGAAGCCGGCCGCGCCGAAGCCGCGCGAGGCCGAAGCGGTGGTGGCGCCGACCCTGGGCACGGTGAAGGTGATTGCTGCGCATGAGGTGATCGACCAGAAGAAGACCTCGCCGGTGATCAAGGATTCGGTGGTCTACGACGAGATGGACAGCTACGGCGACGAGACACTGGCCGAGAGCCTGATGGCCGCGCCGGGTCTGAGTGCCGTGGAGGATGCCGGTGAGCCCCGTTACGTGACGGTGCGTGGCGTGCAGGCCAACCTCAACTACACCACCATCGACGGCATCGCGATTGCCAGCGTGGGTGGCAGTGGCTCGGGTGAGCGCATGAACAACCTGCAGCTGATTCCCAGCGACATCGGCACCCGCACCGACATCTACAAGAGCTTCAGCGCAGAGCAGGCGCCGGATGCGATCGGCGGCGTGATCGACATCATCAGCCGCAGTGCCTTCGACCGTTCCGGCAAGTACGTGTTCGCCGATGTGGCTGGTATCTACTCCACGGCCGAGACCAATGTCGAGCGCAGTGCCGGTGGCAACCACGAGACCCTGGGGCATTTCGGCAAGAGCGCCAAGATGGTGTTCTCCAACCAGTTCGGTGCCGACCAGGAATTCGGCCTTGTTGCGGTAGCGCGCTATGAGCAGCGTTCGCGCAACAGCGTCAAGCGCTGGGTGGAGTCGAACTACTACTACAACGACGCCGGCAAGTACCTCACCGACGGTACCACGGGGCCGGACGAGGCCAAGGGCTGGAACGGGCTGCGTGCGCCGGGCAACTTCAGCACCGGCACCTATACCAACTTCATCACCAACTTCGGTGGCTCGGCCAAGCTGGAATGGAAGCCATCGGACGATCCTTTCTACGCATCGTTGCTGCTGTACTCGTACCGGTTCTACGAGAACTCGACGATGAACAAGACCGATCTGTACGGCAACGCCAAGTTTCCGATCCGCAACCAGACCGAAGACAGTGGCACCACCCAGATCAACAGCATCTACATCAAGAACCGCCACGACCGCTGGGACCGCAGCAACCGGGGCGCCATCGCCAGCTTCAACTGGGATATCGGTGATCGCTCGCGGCTGACCCTGCGTGGCGGCCATACCGAAGAGACCTTCCACAACAACCAGGTCTACTGGGGTGTGCGCGCCTACCCAAGCAATCTGTTCGTCGACTACGAGAACGACAGCCACGGTTTCCCGAACGCAGTGGCGGTTTCCGACTCCAGCCTGTTGACCAGCTCGGCGTTCAAGCTGAACCCGGCGCAGGCCTATGTCTCGCCGCGCGACGCCAAGGAGAGCATCGACAACCTGCGTGCCGACTTCAGCTACAACGTCGACGCCGATGCGCGTGGCTTCGGCCTGGCCGCCGGCGCCGAATACCGCCATCTGAAGATCTGGCAGGACATCGACTTCGACTACTTCAAGAGCAGTGCCACGCTCAACGATTACCTGTATCCGGGTTCGACGCTGCTGGGCAGCGTGCCGGGCTTCCCGCTGATCGACAACCGCAAGTGGAACGAGGAACTGCTGCCGAAACTGGGCAACAACAATGCGGCGTATCCAAATGCCAACTTCACCAGCGACTACAAGTACGTGGAGGACATCACCAATGCCTACGTGTCCGCACACTACGCCTGGGACCGACTGCTGCTGATCGGCGGCCTGCGCTACGACCACACCCGCTTCGATGCCTACAGCCCATTCAGCGATGATGGCGGCACCACCTATACCTCTGCCTTCCGCAATACGAGCGGTGGCTACAACAACCTGCTGCCTTCATTGAATGCGACGTTCAAGTTGAGCGAGGACCAGCGCCTGCGCTTCTCCGCCAGCCGAACGCTGGGCCGGCCGACACCCAGCAACATCGCCCAGGCCACCAGCACCAGCTGTGGTGATGACGAGGAGGGCAGGGGCTTCTGCACCATCAAGCAGGGCAACGCCAACCTGCAGCCGCGCCGTTCCACCAACATCGACCTGGCGTGGGACCTGTACTTCAATGGCAATAACGGCCTGGTCTCGATTGCGCTGTTCGACAAGGTGATCAAGGACGACATCTACACCCTGACCACCTTCGAGAACGTGGGTGACACGCGCTACCGGGTCACCCAGCCGATGAACACCGATGAGTCCAAGCTGCGCGGCGTCGAGTTCGCGGTCGCCAATCGCAACCTGCAGTGGGGCCGCCAGCGCTTCGACATGTACTTCAACGCCACGCGGCTGGAAGGCCAGACCAACTACCGCATCAGTGATGGCACCGAACGCCGCCTGGACCGCCTGCTGTACCAGCCGGACTGGTCGCTCAATGGGTCGGTGATCTGGCGCATGCCGTGGAAGAGCGCACAGCTGCGCCTGTCCGGTACCTACCGCAGCCGGATGCTGGTCGACTTTGGCGATACCCAGTGGCTGGATTCGTACTACGACCCGTACATGACCTTCAACATGGGCTTCAGCCACAAGGTCAGCAAGCACGTGACGCTGAAGTACGAGGCCAAGAACCTGTTCAACACCCAGCCGACCTACAGCACCGGCCCGAACGGGCGCTTCCGCACCGAGATCGACGACTACGGCCGCTTCTTCTACTTCCACATCATCTACAACTGAGGGCGCATCCGTGGATACGATCAATCGCAGGCGATTCCTGGCCCTGGCCGGTCTGTCCGCCGCCGGCGCCTGGATGGGCACGGCACGGGCGCTGGCCGCGCAGACCGATGCCACCGCGCTGAACCCGCGCAACCTGCTGGCATCGCCGCGGTTCGCCAGCACGCCGTTCACCCTGGGCGTGGCCTCGGGTGATCCTTCGGCCGATGGCATGGTGCTGTGGACACGGCTGGCGACCGAGCCGCTGGTGTTCGGCGGTGGCATGCCGACCCGGCCGATGGTGGTCGAATGGCAGCTGGCCGCGGACGAGGGCATGCGCAGGGTGGTACGCCAGGGTTCGGCGATGGCGCATCCCGAACTCGGCCACGCTGTGCACGTGGAGCTGGGTGGGTTGGCGCCCGCACGGCCTTACTGGTACCGCTTCACCGTAGGCGGCCACGCCAGTGCGGTCGGTTGCACCCGCACGCTGCCCGCAGCCACGGCCGCAGTGGATCGCGTGCGTTTTGCGGTGGCCGGTTGCCAGCACTACGAGGAAGGCCACTACACCGCGTGGCGGCGCATTGCCGAGGAACCGCTGGATTTCGTCTTCCACTACGGTGATTACATCTACGAAGGCGAAAGCCAGCCGGGCCTGCGGAGAATGAACGGCCAGCCGTTCACCAACCTGCGTAATCATGTCGGGCCGCAGACCTACACGCTGGACGACTACCGTCGCCGCTACGCCCAGTACAAGAGCGATGCCGACCTGCAGGCCGCGCATGCGTCGGCGCCGTGGTTCGTCACCTTCGATGACCACGAAGTGGATAACAACTGGGCCAGCGCCGAAGACCAGGACGATACGCCCAGCGAAGTGTTCCTGCTGCGCCGCGCACAGGCGTTCCAGGCCTACTACGAGAACATGCCACTGCGCCGATCGGCATTCCCGCGCGATGGCCACATGCAGATGTACCGGCGTGCACGCTACGGCACGCTGATGGACCTGCACCTGCTCGACACCCGCCAGTACCGCAGCAAGCAGGTGAACATGGCGCTGCGTGAGGAGGTGGAATCGCCGGAGCGCAGCATTGTGGGGGCGAAGCAGGAGCGCTGGCTGTTCGACGGCCTGGCCGATGCCGCGCCGCGCTGGCACACCATCGCCCACCAGGTGGCACTGGGCAACTACATGCGCGAGAAGGACGGCGTGGTGCAGTCGTCCGATGACCAGTGGTCGGGTTATCTGGACAGCCGCCGGCGCCTGCTCGACCACATCCAGAAGGTGGGCTTCGGCAACGTGGTGACGGCGTGTGGCGACGCGCACCGGCATTACGCCAGCGACTTGGTGCAGGACCATCGTGATTCGGGCGTGGTCTCCAGTGAGTTCCTCGCCACTTCGATCACGTCCGGCTCCGACGGCCAGGGCGTGGATGCATATGCCGAGAACCAGCTTGCGCACAGCCCTTACTTGAAGGCGACCATAGACAAGCGCGGCTATGTGCTGTGCGATGTCACCCGTGATGCGTGGATCGGCGACATGAAGACGCTGGATACCGTGATGCAGCCGAACGGAACGGTGCAGAGCTGGAAGCGCTACGCGGTCGAGCACGGTCGGCCGGGGCTGCAGGAGGCCTGATCAGGCACGCCCCCTTGTAGAGTCGAGCATGGCTCGACTCTACAACGGCTGGGTTGCTCAATCGTGCTCGAAGCGCAGTGGTTCGCTGCCCATCGCCGGGTCACTGGTGCCAGGACGCCCATCCTCGGCACGGCCCGCCAGGCGCAGCACACTCTCACCGGCGTTGACCTGCAGGTCATACCAGCCGGCGGTAGGCGTTGCATCCCACGCCAACGAAGTCTCTGCATGCGCCGGCAGTGCCAGCGTCTGCTCGGGCATATGCCCGGCATAGGCACCGGCATGCACGCGCAGCTGCTGTGCGGTATCGCTGAGATTGCGCAGGTGCAGCCGCAGCTGGCCGTCGGCGCGCTCGACCGACGCCTGCACAGCGGGTCCTTTGGCAGCGCCCAGGAAGTGACGGTGGAAGCCGTTCGGGCCCAGCAGCCAAAGGTCGTAGCGACCGTGCACATCCAGCGGCCAGCGCTCCCGCAGTGGCGTGCCCGGTACCAGTGTATAGCGGCGTGGCACCGCACCCAGCCGCATCCGATCGTAGACATGCAGGACCGCTGCCGCACCTTCGCAGGACAACACCAGTTCCACGCCCGATGTGTCGATCGCGGCAATCGATGCCTGCGGCCGATAGGGCAGGGCACGCGCCGGACGTACGCCACGTTCCTGTTGCGCCGGTTTCAGCCCCTCCGGCAACGCTGGCACGGTCCGCCCCGGAAGGGCTGCCGCACGTGCCGCCACCGCGCTCACATCGGGCAGGCCGCGTACGAACGGACGGGTATCGCGCTGGGCGAAGTCGAAGGCGTTGCTCAGGTCTCCGCAGACCGCACGGCGCCAGGGTGAGATATCCGGTGCGGCCACGCCGAAGCGGCGTTCGATCAGCCGTATGACCGAGGTGTGGTCGTACACCTGCGAATCGACCCAGCCACCGCGGCTCCAGGGCGAGATCACGTACAGCGGCACGCGCGGCCCCAGCCCATAGGGGCGGCCGCGCAGCTCGGCGGCGTCGTACTTCTCGTCGCCCGGTGCCGGATGGCGGTGGTACTCGCCTTCGGTACTGACCGAAGACATACCCGCCCAGCCACCGTTTATCGGTGAAGGCGGTGCCGGTGGCGGCATGTGGTCGAAGAAGCCGTCGTTCTCGTCGAACATCAGCAGCAGGGCGGTGCGGCTCCACACCTCCGGATCGGCGGTCAGTGCATCCAGCACGCGTGCGGTATAGGCCGCGCCCTGGGCCGGGCTGGAGGGGCCGGGATGCTCGCTGCCGGCCGCGTCGGCGATGATGAAGCTGACCTGCGGCAGGCGTCCATCGACCACGTCCTGGCGCAGCTGCGCCAGGCCACGGGTACTGACGCCGCGTGCGCGCAGCTGCGGGTCATGCCCCGGCGCAGCGCGATAGGCCTGGCGGAACGCCTCGAAACCGGCCAGCGGGTTGTCGGTGAAGTTGTCGGCCATGTCCTGGTAGATCTGCCAGGACACGCCCGCCTTCTGCAGGCGTTCGACATAGCTGGTCCAGCGATACGACGCCGGATGCCCGCCGTGCTCGGGGAAGTTGTCGTGCGAGTTGGCGATCACCGGGCCGCCAGCACGCGCGTGTGCATCATTGTGACCGGTCCACAGGAACACCCGGTTCGGGTTGGTTCCGGCCTGCATCGCGCAGTGGTAGGCGTCGCAGATGGTGAAGGCATCGGCCAGGGCGAACTGGAACGGCAGGTCGCTGCGCTGGAAGTAGCCCATCGAGTGGTTCTGCTTGGCCTTCGGCCATTGCCCCATGCGGCCGTGGTCCCAGGCGCGCTGTGCGTCCGGCCAGGTGTGTGGTGTGCCCTCCACCCGCATGTAGCCGAAGTGCGCGGCGGTATCCAGCGGGAACGGTGCGATCGCGAGCGTGCCGCTGGCATCGGGTTGCAGCCACAGGCTGCGCGTGCGGCCGCCGGCCTGCAGCGCCGGCGCGGGAGCCACGAAGCGATCGCCGAAACCACGCACGCCCGGCAACGTGCCGAAGTAGTGGTCGAACGAGCGATTCTCCTGCATGAACACCACAATGTGCTGCAGGTCTTCGAGGCTGCGCGTCTGCGCGGCGGGGGCGATCGCTGCGGCCCGGGCGATGCTGGGCAGCAGCGGGGAAAGGCCGGCGGCAACGCCGGCCTGCAACAACCGGCGTCGGCCGATATCAGTCACGGGCTCACTCACAGGTCCACACGGAAGGAGATGCCGACAGTGCGCGGGGCGCCGATGAAGGCGTTGTCGCGGCCGTCCACCCCTGCAAGATACCGCTTGTCGGTGAGGTTGCTCACCACCAGGTTGGCACCCATGCCCTTCAGGCGCGGCGACAGGCCCTGCAGGTCGAAGCCGATATTGGCGTTGAACACGGTGGCCGAAGGCAGCTTGTTGACGTTGGCGGCATCGAGGTAGCGTGTGCCGAGGTAGCGACCGGACAGGCCGAAGTTCCAGTTTTCGCCCTGCCAGTCGGCCGACAGCACCAGGGTCTGCTCGGGCTGGCCGATCACCTTGGCACCGTCGACGATGCCCAGCTGGGTATCACGTGCGGCATCGCCACTGCCCAGGTACTTGGAGCGGTTGTAGGTATAGGCGGCGTTGAGACGCCAGCCGTTGTCCCAGCCATAGCCGAACGCCGCCTCCAGGCCGTTGCTTTCCACGCCACCGAAGTTCTCGTAGACACCGTCGGTCTCGCCCAGGTAGTCGATGCCGCTGACGAAACCGGCCGGCAGATAGACGATGCGGTTGTCGAACTTGATGTTGTACAGGGTGACCGAGGCGGTCAGCGGCCAGCGGCTGATGCGCATGCCGACTTCGATGTTGTCGGCGGTCTCCGGCTCGACGTTGCGGAAGCGCTGCGGGTCGGTCTCGCCGAGCACGCCGGAGGGAATGGCGGCGAAGTTCTGCGAGAAGCCAGCGAACAGCTCCATGCCTTCCACACCGGGCGCCCAGGTGAAGCCGGTGGACAGCAGCGGATCGGACTTGGAATCGGATTTGACGTGCTCGCTGGCACCGATCACGCGGCGGCGCGACTGGTCGACGAAGAACTGCTTCACGCCCAGGCGTGCGCTGAACGGCCCGAAGCGGGCCACGTCCTCGACGTAGTACATCTGCTCGTCAACCTTGTACTTGTCCTCGAACTGCACCCAGTAAGGCTGGTGGTCGAAGGCGATGTCCTGGCCGACGTTGAGCAGGCGGTGCCAGTCGCGGCGCGCCGAGCGGTCCAGCTTCTCCACCCACAGGCCGCCGCGGATCGTGTTGTCGACCGCACCGAAGGTCTGCCGCCACTCGACGTCGGCGGTCACGCCCATGCGGTCGTTGTCGTAGTGGGTGTGGCGGTAGGACTGCGCGCCCAGCACGTTGCCCGCGTAGCAGTTCGGATCGTACTCGGCGGTGAAGCCCAGCCGTGGGCTGCAGCTGGCCAGACGCTGCGCGGCGCTGCCATCGGGATTGACGAAGAATATCTGGCCGCGGTTGCTGCCGCCGTACACGGTCTTTCCACCGATGTACTCCGACTCCGGGCGACCGGCACCATCATCGCTGACCTGCGCCAGGTAGGGGGGCAGCCAGTCGCCACGACCTTCCATGCGGTGCCCGTAAGCCGCCACCGAGGCCTTGAAGCCGTTGCCGCCGTCGAAGGCCGCGCGCAGGTAGCCGAAGGTGTTCTCGCGCAGCGCACGCGAGCCGGAACGGTAGTTCTGGTCCAGGTACGGAATGCCGGTGAGGGTGCCGACCAGGTTGTCGCGGTCCGGATTGGTGGCGAAGCCCTTCGGCGAGACGCTGGTGTACTCCGGCTCGTCGGCATCGTTGTAGGACAGGTAGCCGGTCAGCGTCCAGCTATCCAGCTCGGTGATGAACTTGCCGGCGATGTGGTCATTGCTGGTCTTGCCGCTGCCATCGATCCAGTCGTGCACACGTGCGGAAGAAGCGCTGACCCAGGCGCGGGTATGGCCGCCGAGCAGGCCGGTGTCGTAGCGCACGTAGTACTTGCGCGCCTCGTTGTCACCGGCACCGACCACGAAGCGCAGGCGGCTGTCCTGCAGTGGATCGCTGGTAAGGAAGTTTAGGGTGCCGCCGAGGGCTTCGTTCGAGCGCGAGGAGATATCGGCGGTGCCCTGGCTGACTTCCACTGTTTCCAGGTCCAGGGTATCGATGTAGCGGTTGGCCAGCGAACCGCCACCGTAGCCCGAGCCGCCATTGGGCAGGCCGTCGATGGTGGTGCCGATCTGCTGGGTGTCACGGTTGGTCACGAAGCCGCGCATGCTGATCTGCGTGCCCCACACCGACGAACCGGTGGCATCGGCCTCGCTGACCACCACGCCGGGCACTTCGTTGAGCGTGTCGTTGACGCTGCTCATCACGGTCTGCCGGTTCAGTGTTTCCGCGCGCACCGAAGTCTTCGCGTAACTGGTGGCCTGACCAATCACCTGTACCTGGTCGAGGGTACGCGCATCGCTGCTGCGCGCTTCGCCCGTATCGCCCTGCGGTGCTTCTGCGAGGGCGTCCAGGGCGGGGGCGATCAGCAGGGCCAGCAGCGAGACACGGGGAAAACGCGCAATCGTTCGCATCGAAACCGGACCTTCAGAGGGAGGAAAACCCCGGAGTGTCGGCAGCGCCAATGACATCGGGATGACGTGGCAGCGCAGGAACGATGGCACTGTGGGGGCGGTCACGGCCTTCGGGTATGCTCGGCGCTTCAATGGACCTGAGGTGGTGGCGATGCAGAAGCGATCGAAGATCTGGCTGGGAGGTGCAGCCCTGGTGCTGCTGGCAGGGTGCAACCGGACGCCCTCGGATGGAGAGGTGGCGCCGCCTGCGCCAGCCACGGCGGACGAGGCCGCAGCACCGGCCGCCGCCCCAGCGGGTTCAACGGCCGCCGCCGACGGCACCGCACTCACCGACCGCGATGGCAAGCCGGTGCCGCTGGTGCCTTTCGACACCGGCAGCGTACCGCTGAGCGACACCACGCTGGGTGAGCTGCCGTTCTTCAGCCTGCCGCAGGGCTACGCGCCGCAGAACGCCCCGCACCCGCGCGCCTGGGCGCGCTTCCCGTTCCGGATGGGCGAGGGTGTGCATTGGGCGGAAGGTCCGAGCTGGTCGGCACGCATCGTGACCGACAGTGATGCGGCCCCCGACAAGGCGTTCTCCGCGCTGGAAGTGCAGCGCAACTTCGACGGTGTGATCACCGCCGCCGGCGGCCGCAAGGTCTTTGAAGGCAAGCTGCTGCGCGACATCTACTACGGCCCGCAACTGGAAGGCGAGATCGGGGGTGGCTTCATCGATGCGGTGAACGGTGAACAGGACGCACCCACCACCGTCTACGTGCTGCGCCAGGTCAACCGCACCGTGTGGGTGCAGCTGGCAGTGGACAGCAACGGCGCCGGTCTGGTGGTCGTGGATGACGTGCCGTTCAAGGCCACCGCGCAGTGGTCGGACCGTTTCCCGCACCTGTCCCTGCCGGCCGGCTATCGCGAGCGCAACACGCCCGAGCAGCGTGATTTCGATGCCTTCCCGTTCTGGACCGGAGATCACTTCGAACCGGTCGAGGGCCGCACCTTCGCTGCCGATTTCGACAAGGGCGAGCGCGAATACTCGATGCATGAAGTCCGTCGCAACCTTGAGGCGATGATGGCCCAGGTCAACGGCACCAAGATGTTCGAGGGGCGCATCCCGCACGAGGCGGCCGAGGGTGTATCGAAGCAGGTGCAGTCGTCCTACGGCAACGCGGCCAGCTACAGCTGGGACAACTACGACACCGTTGTCTATCGCGTCGATCTGGCTGACGGCCGCCAGGTGTGGGTACATGCTCGCCTCGAATACCTCAGCGCTGGCTGGGTCGTGGTCGAGCGCAAGGGTTTCACCCAGACCGCGGCGCTGCTGCCGGCCGATGCGTTGAAGAAGAAGCTGGACAGCGACGGCCGCGTGGCGATCCAGGTCAACTTCGCCACCGACAAGGCGCAGATCCTGCCGACGTCCGAACCGCAACTGGCGCAGGTGCTGGACCTGCTGCGTGCCGACCCGTCGCTGAAACTGTCGATTGAAGGCCACACCGACAACAGCGGCGCGGCCGTGCGCAACCGCAGCTTGTCCGAGGATCGTGCGCGGTCGGTGGTGGCGGCGTTGACCGCCAAGGGCATCGCCGCCGACCGCCTGCAGGCGGCCGGCTTCGGTGCCGACAGGCCGGTAGCCGACAATGGCAGCGAGGATGGCAAGGCGCGCAATCGCCGGGTCGAGCTGGTCAAGCGCTGAACCACGCCCTCCTCAGTACCGCGCGTCCTTGGGTTTCGGGTCGCGCGGCCAGTCCTTGCTCTTGTTGGCGAAGTCCGGCCGCGGCTGGTTGATGAAGTAGCTGGCGATGTCCACCGCATCCTGGTCGGGCATCACCTGCTGCCCCAGTGGCGGCTCGCGGGTCACCGCCGGCGGCATGTTGTGCTTGACGAAACCGGCCGCCTTGTACAGGCGCGCCATGCCGGCGCCGATGTTGAAGCTGTGGTCGCCCCACAGCGGCGGGAAGGCGATATCACCGCTGGCGTCGCGCCGGCCTTCGCCGTTGTCGCCATGGCAGGCGGCACACTGCACGGCGTACAGCGCCTGGCCACGGATCGGGTCCGGGGTCAGCGTGCTGTCGATGGGGCCCTCGCTGGGGGCGGCCACCTTTGCACCGTCTGGCACTGGACTGCTCAGCCACGCCATGTAATCGAGCATGGCGCGCATCTGCGGTGAGTCTTTCGGCAGCGGCTTGCCGTTCATTGAGCGCTGCAGGCAGCCATTGATGCGCTCAGTCAGCCCGATCACCTTGCCCGGGCGCGGCATGTAACGCGGATAGGCGCCGCCGCCCGTATTGAAGTAGTGGTTGCCGAACGGTCGCTTGCCCTCGGCCATGTGGCACGAATTGCAGTTCAGATCGTTGCCGACGTTGTCCGGCAGCAGCCGTGCGGTCTCGTTGAGGAGGCGGCGACCAAGCATCACCGATTCGGCATTGCCGAGCCCGGCGATCTCCTCGGCGCTGGGTGCATGGTAGTGGCCGACCACCTTGCCCTGCGCATCGAGGATATCGATCGTGCTGGCTACGGCGGCATCCAGGTCCGGGTACAGATGGCGATAGGCGAGGGCGCCGGCACCGGCCAGCAGCACGAGGGTGACCACGCTGCCGACCAGCAGGCGGGAGCGTTTGCGCGAACGTTTCATCGTGCGGCCTCCTGCGGAACGTAGTGCACCGGCTTGTCACGCACCACCCGGCGCATGCGCGCCACGTCGACCTCGCTCACCGCGCTGGCCTGGTTGCCCCAGCTGCTGCGGATGAAGGTCAGGATCTGTGCCAGCTGTGCATTCGGCAGCTGCTCGAAACCGGGCATGGTGAAGGCCATGCGGTCGTGCGGGGTATGCGGCGTGCGGCCGCCGATCAGGGTTACCTGTACCAGCGAGCTGGGGTCATCGGCGAACACGATCGAGTTGCCGGCCAGGGCCGGGTAGACGCGGGGCATGCCGCGCCCGTCGGCACGGTGGCAGGCCTGGCAGTGCTCGGCATAGGCCAGCGAACCGGCAACACGGTAGTCGCCGCTGCGCAGTGCGGCGGTGGTGGTGTCGGTACCCGGTGACCACTGTGCACTGCGGCCCTCGCGTGCCGGCAGCTGTTTCAGGTAGCGGGCCATCGCCAGCAGGTCGGCGTCGGACAGGTACTGCGTGCTGTGCTCGACCACGTCGGCCATGCCGCCGAAGGCCGCGGAGCGATCGGTGCGTCCGGTGCGCAGGAAGTCGACGATCTCGCCCTCGTTCCAGCTGGCCAGACCGGTTGATTCATTGCGCAGGTTCTTCGCATACCAGCCTTCCAGCACCGAGCCGGACAGGAACTGGCGGCTGCCATCATCGGCCATCGCCTTTTCCTGGAACGCCAGGCCACGTGGCGTGTGGCAGGCACCGCAGTGGGCCAGGCCTTCCACCAGTTCGGCGCCGCGCTGCTGGCCGGCATCCAGCGACGGATCCGGGTTGAACGTGCGCGGGCGTGCGAACACCAGCTGCCACCAGGCCAGTGGCCAGCGCATGTTGGCCGGCCACGGGATCGTGCTGTCGGCGTTGCCCTGCTTCACCGGCTGCACCGAGCCCATGAAGTAGGCGTACAGCGCCTTGATCTCGGCATCGCTGGCGATCACGTATGAGGCATACGGCATTGCCGGATACAACGGCTGCCCATCGTGACGGATGCCGCGACGGACCGCGCGCTCGAAGTCGGCGTAGTCGTAGGCGCCAATGCCGGTGTCCGGATCGGGCGTGATGTTGGTCGAGTAGATCGTGCCCATCGGCGTCTGCATGCCGAGGCCACCGGCGAACGGCTTGCCGCCCGGCGCAGTGTGGCAGGCGGCGCAGTCGGCGGCGCGCGACAGGTACTGTCCCTGCGCGATCAGCGTCGGATCGTGGATGTCGACCTGCGCCGTCTGTCGCGGTGCGAACCAGTAGGGCGTGGTGCGGGCGATGCCGTAGGCGGCGGCCAACGTGGCGGCCAGGGCAATGGCGAGCTTGAGCGAGGTGCGCATGGCGGCACTGTGGGCAATCCCGCGCGCGCGTTCATTGATCCGGATCAATGACTGAACGGATACAGCTTGTACACCAAGCTGAATCGTTCCTGCGTTGTCATCAAGCCGTCATCCGCGCGCGATAGATGGCCCACGCCCGCGTCGCTAACCTGCCACGCTGTCGCACCTTTTCCCCGATTGCCCATGAAGCGCCTGCTGCTGTTGTTGCTGGCGTGCGCCGGCCTGTGGCTGGCTGCATGCTCCTCCTCGATCAATGCCTCGTCCACCTCGCTCGCCGACAGGCTGATCGCGCCAGGTGGCGTATCGACCCTGCTCGATCGCCCGCGTATTGCCGCGGCCATCGCCGAACTGCCCAACCGCCATGGCTTCGCGCCGGGCCGCGATGGCGTGCCGATCTTCTGGCGTGTGTTCGATCCCGGCGACTACGGCGCGCGTTATCACTACCTGCCGCAGCGCCACGAGAACGGCCTGCCGCTGGATACCGGCCTGAGCCTGGCAGTACCGCAACCGTTCCGCGCGCAGGCCCCGCGCGGCACCGTGGTGCTGCTGCACGGTTGGATGATGAACGGCGATTCGATGCTGCCGTGGTCGCTGCAGCTGGCCGAATCCGGCTACCGCGTGATCACGCTCGACCTGCGCAACCATGGACAGTCCGGTGCAGGTCCGTCCGGATACGGCACCTATGAATCCGACGATGTGGTCGATGTAATCGGTGAGCTGCGCGCACGTGGTGAAGTAACCGGCCCGCTGTACCTGTTCGGCGTGTCCTATGGCGCCGCCACAGCGGTATTCACCGCCGAAAAGCTCGGTGACCAGGTGGAAGGCGTGGTGGCGATGGAATCGTTCGCCAATGCCGGTGTGGCGATCCGCACGATGATTCCGCACCTGATGGGACTGCAGCCGGAAGGCCTGAAGGCGCAGGCGGTGGCGTCGTACGCGCGCTGGCGCTACGGCGGCCAGGACATCAACCAGGTGATCGCCGCCGCCAGCCGCCGCATCGACGTCGATCTGGACCGCGTGGATGTAGCGCGCGCGCTGGCCGATACCCGCGCCTGCGTACTGCTGCTGCACGGCCAGGGCGACCAGCACATTCCGGTCAGCCAGGGCCGCGAACTGGCGCAGGCCAATCCGCGCGCGCACTACATCGAGATGCGCGGCGAGGACCACATCACCCTGCCGCTGCGACTGGACCTGCTGGCGGGCGTGGTCGATGACTGGATGGCGCGCGACGAGCACCATCCGCAGAGTGCCTGCCCGGCGCCCCAGCTGCCGGCCCAGGCCGAGTGGCTGGTGCACGACACCAACCTGCCGGTGAAGGCTCCAACGCGCGGTTGAACAAAAAGGGGACGGAGGGGATTAAGTCGTTTCCCGCACACCTGGGCCAGAAACGACTTAATCCCCTCCGTCCCCTTTTTCTATCAGGGCAGGCGTCGTGCCAGTGAGCGCGCCGACGCGGCGACGCCCAGCAGCAACGCGGCCACGCACAGGAAGGCGAAGCCGAGGCTGGTGGCGTGTGCGAGTGCGCCGATCGCGGCCGGACCGGCCAGGATGCCGGCATACCCCAGCGTGGTGACCGCGGTGATGGCGATGCTCTCCGGCATCACCCGCTGCTGGCCGGCCATCGAGAACAGCGCCGGCACGATGTTGGCGCAGCCCAGCCCGACCAGCACGTAGCCGGCCAGCGCCACCGGGAACGATGGCACCAGCGTCGCCAGGGTGAAACCCGCAGCAGCGGTGATGCCGCCGAAGACCAGGGTGCGGGTCCGGCCGAGGCGCTCGACGATGCCGTCGCCGAACAGGCGCATCGCGGTCATCGCCAGGGTGAACAGTGCGAAGCCGGCACCGGCCTGGTCACGTGGCACCTGCCGCACTTCGGCGAGGAACACCGCGCTCCAGTCCAGCATCGAGCCCTCGGCGAGGAACACCACGAAGGCCAGCACGCCGATGAACAGCACCACGCCATGCGGCAGTGCCAGCAGGGGGCCTTCATGCAGGATCCGTTGTGGGCGCCAGTGCGGTGCCGACAGCACTGCCACCAGCAGCAGAGTGGCCACCGAAACCAACGCGGCCAGCCACAGCGGCGTACCCAGGATCAGCATGCCGGTCATGCAGCCGGCGCCGACGAAGCCGCCGATGCTGTAGAAGGCATGGAATCCGGACATCATCGCGCGCCCGGCGTCGCGCTCGACCGCGACCGCCTGCATGTTCATCGCACAATCCAGTGCACCGACGCCGGCGCCGAACACGAACAGGGCCGCGCCCAGCGCTACCGGAGAGGGCGCCAGCACCAGCAAGGGCAGGGCGCACAGCATCATCGCGCAGGTGATCACCATCACCCGGCGGCATCCCAGCCGCCCGGTCAGCGCACCTGCCAGTGGCATCGCCAGCAGTGAGCCGAGCCCGAGGCACAGCAGCACGGCGCCGAGGCTGGCGTCGGACAGCCCGGCCTTGGCCTTGGCGTAGGGCACCATCGGTGCCCAGGCGGCGGTGGCGAATCCGGGAATGAAGAAGGCAGCGCGGGTGGCGTGCTGCTGGGCACGTGGGGATGAAGGCGTCATGCGCGATACGAAGCTCCAAGGATCATCCATGAAAACGTTTTCAAGCGGGATCGGCAAGTGCCATGCATGACATCCAGCGACGCATACGATTGCAGTGACCCGAATGCGTCACCGCTGATTAACGCCAAAGACGGACAGTGGCGACACGGTCGGCATTCCGCCGGCCGCTGCCGGAGATCCGTACATGAGCACGACACCGACCATCCTCCTCGTCCATGGTTTCTGGGGCGGGGCCGCACACTGGGCCAAGGTGATCCTGGAACTGCATCGCAACGGCCATGACCGCGTGCAGGCGGTGGAGTTGCCGCTCACGTCGTTGGCTGATGATGCAGGACGCACCCGGAAAATGATCCGGCAGATCGACGGGCCGGTGCTGCTGGTCGGCCACTCCTATGGCGGCGCGGTGATCAGCCAGGCCGGCAAAGAGGACAACGTGAAGGGCCTGGTCTACATCGCCGCTTTCGCGCCTGATGCCGGCGAGAGCCCCGGTGGCATCACCCAGCAGCACCTGCCGGAGGCGGCGCCGAACCTTGCGCCGGACAGCGATGGCTACCTGTGGCTGCGTGCGGACAGGTTCCATGAGAGCTTCTGCCAGGATCTGAGCGAAGACGAGGGCCGGGTGATGGCGGTGACCCAGAAGGCACCGCTGGCCAGCACCTTCGGTGATGCGGTGAGCGACCCGGCGTGGAAGCACAGGCCGAGCTGGTACCAGCTGTCCCGCCACGACCGCATGATCGCGCCGGAGAACCAGAGGGCCATGGCCACGCGCATGCAGCCCAAACGACTGCTGGAGCTGGATGCCAGCCATGCCTCGCTGGCCTCGCAGCCGAAGGAGGTGACCGCGCTGATCCAGGAGGCCTGCGCCGCCATCGGCGGCTGAGCGCCGCACCACAGCACATCGCACGACAGCCGGGGCGCAGGGGAGTACACTCCTGCGCCTGCGGCCATCCGGCCGCGTCCCCGTCTTCCCTCCAGCCGCCGCCAGAGGATCCCACCCGATCGTGGAGGTCCCGTCGTGCTGTCTGTGCCTGATGCCCGTATTCCGCCCCCCTTGCCGCGTCGCCGTGCGTTGCCGCAGGCGCTTGCCCAGGGCCTGCTGATCACCGCACTGGCCAGCAGCGGCATCGCAGCCGCGCAGTCCGCCACCGAGCCGGACAAGGCCGCCGAGGCCCCGGCATCGCAGACCCTGCAGACCGTGCAGGTCACCGCCAACCTGCTCGGTACCATCACCGAGGGCAGTGGCGCGTACACGCCGGGCACCATCGCCACCGCCACCCGCCTGGTGCTGACCCCGCGGCAGACCCCGCAGACCATCAGCGTCATTACCCGCGCTCAGATGGACGACTTTGGCCTGAACGGCATTGATGACGTGATGCGGGTGACCCCGGGCATCAGCATCGTCACCTACGACAGCGAGCGCACCGAGTACTACGCACGTGGATTTGCCGTGCAGAACTTCCAGTACGACGGCATCCCGATGTCGCGTGACTCGGCCTATTCGGCGGGCAACACGCTCAGCGATACCGCGATCTATGACCGCATCGAAGTGCTCAAGGGCGCGACCGGCCTGCTGACCGGCATGGGCGATCCGGGCGCGACCATCAACCTGGTGCGCAAGAAGCCGGGCAAGGAGTTCGCCGGCAATGCCACGCTGGGTGTCGGCCGCTGGGATGACTATCGTGCCGGGATCGATGTTGGCGGCCCGTTGACCGCCGATGGACGCGTGCGCGGTCGTGCGGTGGGCGCCTGGCAGGACAAGCATTCCAATCTCGACTTCTACCAGCGCACCAGCAAGGTGGGCTACGCGGTGCTGGAAGCCGATCTGGGCGAGCGCACCCTGCTGACCGTGGGGGGCGATGCGATGGACAGCGACCCGAAGGGCTCGACCTGGGGTGGCATCCCGCTGCTGGACAGTGCCGGCAACTTCAATGACATGCCGCGTTCGTTCAACAACGGCACCCGCTGGAGTGGCTGGCGCCAGTATGTGCGCACCGGTTTTGCCACGCTCGAGCATACGTTCGCCAACGATTGGGTGGCCAAGCTGCAGCTCAACCACCAGGTCAACGGCTATGACGCCGCACTGGCCGGCGCCGCCGCCGGCAATCCCGATCCGTTGACCGGCGAGGGCGTCAGCCTGTGGCTCGGCAAGTACGTTGGCAAGACCGTCAGCAATGCTGCCGACTTCTATGTGAGCGGTCATTTCGGCCTGTTCGGGCGGGAGCATGAGCTGGTGGTCGGTGGCAGCGCCTCGCGCAAGCGCTGGACCAATACCGGCTACGGCCCGCAGGCGGGGTTCCCGGATACCGTGCCGGACTACAGAACCTGGAATGGCGACATTCCCGAGCCGGAGTGGCAGCGCAGCTACAGCAACAACGAAGTGACGCGTGAGAACGGCCTGTATGTGGTCGGCCGTTTCGACGTGGCCGATCCGTTGAAGGTGATCGTGGGCAGCCGCCTGGCCAGCTACCGCTCGCCGGACACGCGCGAAACCGGCGTGTTCGTACCGTATGCCGGCGTGGTCTACGACCTTGGCGAGCACTATTCGGTGTATGCCAGCTACAGCACCATCTTCAAACCGCACAGCGAACGCGACGAGCAGGGCAAGGCACTGGATCCGCTGGAAGGCCGCAGCTACGAGATGGGCCTGAAGGCCGAGTTCCTCGATGGGCGCTTCAACGCCAGTGCGGCGCTGTTCCAGCTCGACCAGGACAACTTCGCCCAGCCCACCGGCGGCAAGACGCCGGACGGGCAGGATGCGTATCGCGCCCTGATGGGCGTGCGTACCAAGGGCTACGAGCTGGAAATGTCGGGCCAGCTGGCCGAGGGCTGGCAGGTGCAGGGTGGGTTCTCGCACAAGATCGCCCGCCAGGCCGGTGCCAAGGTGACCACACTGGAGCCGGAAAACCAGTTCAGCCTGCACACCAGCTACCGCCTGCGCGGCGACTGGAAGGGGCTGACGCTGGGCGGTGGCGCGCGCTGGCAGGATTCCACTTTCGGCGAGATCACCAACCCGGCCACGCAGGCCAAGGTGGTGCATCGCACCCAACCCTACTGGCTGCTCGATGCAATGGCGCGCTATGAATTCAACGATCGCCTGTCGGCCACGCTCAACGTCAACAACCTGCTGGACAAGCGGTACTACACGATCTTCAGCTGGTACAGCACCTATACCTGGGGTGAGCCGCGCAACGTGCGCCTGGCGATGACGTACAAGTTCTGACGCCGGTGGTGCTGTAGAGCCGAGCCCGCGCTCGGCTGGCTGTCAAACCGCAGCCGAGCATGGCTCGGCTCTACAAATACGCCCGCGATGCTTTTCGGCATCGCGGGCGTTGTCGTTACAGCGGCAGGTCGAACACCAGCACTTCGGCGTCGTTGCCGTTCTCCAGGGTCAGCTGCGCTTCGTCGCTGACCTGCAGCGCATCACCGGCTTCCAGGGTGATGCCATTGACCTGCAGCTGGCCTCGGGCCACCTGCACATAGGCGCCACGACCGTTGCCGAGGGCGTGGTGCAGCTTCTGGCCGCCATCGAGGATGGTGGCGAAGATGCGGGCATCCTGGTGGATGCGCAGCGAACCGTCGGCACCGTCCGGCGAGGCGATCAGGCGCAGCTGGCCGCGCTTGGTTTCCGGGGCGAAGTGGGTCTCCTCGTAGGACGGGGTGATGTTCTCTGCGTCCGGGAAGATCCAGATCTGCAGGAAGTGCACGGTCTCGTCGGCGGAGTGATTGAACTCGCTGTGGCTGACACCGCTGCCGGCACTCATGCGCTGCACGTCGCCGTAACGCAGCACCGAACCGGTGCCCATCGAGTCCTTGTGCTCCAGCGCGCCGCCCAGCACATAGGAAACGATCTCCATGTTGCTGTGGCTGTGGGTGCCGAAGCCCTGGCCGCCGATCACCTTGTCTTCGTTGATCACCCGCAGCGGGCCGAAGCTGACGTAGCGGGGGTCGTAGTAGTTGGCGAAGGAGAAGGTATGGCGCGAGGACAGCCAGCCATGCTCGGCCAGGCCACGGGTAGCGCTCTTGCGGATCTGCAGCATGATGGAATCTCCTTGTTCGATGGTTTCGATGGGGCGGGGTGGGCCGATAGCCGCTATGTTTCCCCGTTGGAGAGAAGTATCCGCTTGCGCCCGGGGTTTGAAAAACGGATAGTTTTGACAGTCATCATCGAAAAATTCGAATGCTCAAACTCAGTCTCGATGCCCTGCAGATCCTGGACGCCATCGACCGCCGCGGCTCGTTCGCCGGCGCCGGCAAGGCTCTGCACAAAGTGCCTTCGACCATCTCCTACACCGTGGCCAAGCTGGAGGAGGACCTGGGCGTACAGCTGTTCGACCGGGTCGGCCCGCGCGCCGAGCCGACCGAGGCTGGCCGCGCGCTGCTGGACGAAGGCCGCCACCTGCTGCGCGCAGCCCGGGAGCTGGAACTGCGGGTGCGCCGGGTTGCGTCGGGCTGGGAGACCGAACTGACCCTGGCGGTGGACTCGGTGTTCCCGACCTGGCTGCTCGGCCCGGACATCGCCGCATTTCGTGAGGCCGAGGCACCGACCCGGCTGCGATTGATCGGCGAGGCCCTGTCCGGTACCTGGGAGGCCTTGCTGGACCGCCGTGCCGACCTGCTGGTTGGTGCGCCGGGCGAGGGGCCCAGCGGCGGCGGTTACGTGGTCGAGCCGCTGGGTACGGTGGAGTTCGTGTTCGCGGTCGCCCCCGGTCATCCGTTGGCCGCCGTGCCGGGTGTGCTCGGACGCGAACAGCTGGTCGAGCACTGCGCGATCGCGGTCTCCGATTCGGCGCGACGGCTGCTGCCGCGCACGGTCGGCCTGTTGATGGGGCAGGAGATGCTGACGGTGCCGGACATGGCCAGCAAGCTGAAGCTGCAGTGCGAAGGCGTGGGCTTCGGTTTCCTGCCCGAGCCCTGCGCGCGTGCGGCGGTGGCGCGTGGCCAGCTGGTGATCCGCGAGGTGGAGGAACACAAGCCGGAAGAGACCTTCTGGCTGGCCTGGCGCACCGGCGAGGATGGTGCAGCACTGCGCTGGTGGCGCGAGCGCCTGCGCAGGCCGGAGCTGTTGTCGCAGTGGTGGCAGGCAATGGCCAAAGGGTAGGGGTTTGGCAGGGCTGCGCCCTGCACCCGCTACGAGCTGGAGCAACAGCAACTGCAGAAGCTGGTTTCCTGTGGGGAGGCGTGGTGGGTCCGGTTGCGGGGGCCGCTGCAAGTCCCCCTCCGGGGCCCGGCCCAGCCGCTGGCGGCTGTGCGTTCGGGCGCTTGCGAAGCAATGCTTCGCAAGCAAAGCGCCCTCACCCATGTAAGCTCGGTCGCCGCTTGCTCGTGTGCGCAGTCCTGCGCACACGGCAAGACCGGGGGTGGGCGTCCTGC